>CASEGD010000001.1 GCA_949287345.1 uncultured Phascolarctobacterium sp.
CACCCTGCTGACGGCCATCGCGCTGTTTGCGGAATACTATTTAAGCGGCTACCTGCACAATAATTTGCAGCTGCCCTATGCGGATATCATCACCGCCGTACTGACCTTTATCATCATGGCACCGCTGCTGCGTGCCGTACTCGTCAACCGCACCAGCCATCCGGAACTGTTCTCTGCGCTGTGGTTTCAAAAACGCAGCAACCACATTCCGCTGGTAGTGCTTATTCTGCTGAAAGTCATCGTCGCCGCAGGCTTTATCTTCTTTGTGTTCGCACAGATTCTGGGGCTGGCAGAAATTTTTGCCGCTGCCGCCACACTGGTAACGGCTTACTTCATTTCGTCCTCCGACTGGCTGATGGGAGAATACCTGCGCATGGAATCTCGTTTTTTGGTCAACTTGAACGAACGTCACATGCGCAAGCACCGCGAAGCCTTGAAAGAAGCAGGCGAGCATCAGCCCTACGGCTGGTTTGATGAAGACTTGCAGCTGGCGCATTATAAAGTGGAAGACGCTTCCGCCACCATCGGCAAAACGCTGCTGGATTTACAGCTGCGCAAAGCCTACGGCTGCAATGTTTTACAGGCGCAAACACCCAAACAGATTTACGACATGCCGGGCGCGGATTTTGTCATCAATACGGGCACAACGCTACTCATCATCGGCACTAAAGCACATTTTAAACTGCTTAACGCCGCTATTGAAAATAAAAATTTAGGCTGGACGCTTACCGGCGCACCCACCAGCATGCGTGAATTTATGCTTCTTAACGAAGCGGAAAACCGCCACGAACACGCCTTTTTGCCCTGCGCCATCACCATTGACAAGCACTCGCCGCTTTTGGGCAAATCCATCAAATCGACGGACATCCGCAACAAATGGCACTGCCTCGTCATCGGTCTGGAGCGCGGCAGCTACACCATAGTAAACCCCAACATCTCACTGGTGTTTGAAAAAGACGACCTGCTGTGGATACTCGGCAAGCAAAAAATGATTAACCAGCTTGTCCGCGACGAAATTTTGTAAAAACATACAAAAAGCGCATTTCTGCAAGTACAGAAATGCGCTTTGTTTTTTATTTTCTTTTACTGATTTTTCCGTTAATAATCAGCGATACCGAAGGCTGGCTGATGTTGAAAATACTTGCCAGAAACACCTGCGACAAGCCTTTTTCATTATACAGGCGCAGTATTTCATCATTGCGTTCCGCACGGTTTTTAAACGGGTTGATTTTAATTTCTTCGCAGTCCAGTTCAAAACCGTAATCGCGCACAACCAAAATTTTGCGTTTGCCGCCTTCGCAGCGCAGTTTAAGCTCCCACGTTTTTATGCCGCTTTTGTTGCGCGGGCTGTAAAGATAAAACTCCACCGTGCCGTCGCCGCAAACATCGCGCAAAAATTTTTCGTCAAGCTCGCTTTGTGTGTTTAATTCATTCAGTTCCATTATTCAACCCTCCTTCTCACCATTCATAATTCTTCACCATAATCAGCATAACTTTTACAATTTATTTTTTAATATAAATAGCAGGCCAAAATAAAAGGAAGCCTGCACTTCCTTTTATAAAGCTGCACCCGCAAGCCGCTGCGGGAAAGATGAAAACATTTATTCAGGCCTGCGGGCAGCAGTTTTTATGTAAAGCGCCCCCGTTTAACCAATTTAAACAGGAAAGTTTGAGTATCACATAAGTTGGGCTATCACAGGGGCGCTGTTACCTTACTTAAAACTCAAACCTCAGCCCGGCGTTAATCTGCCATTTCTTGTCAATATCGCCGCCAAAGCCGCGTTCTATATCACCGTAAAAATAGCTTGCCCTGCCTATTTTTATGTTAGCGCCTATGCCAAGCTCATACCATGTATCGCCGTAGTCTTTTTCCATTGTCAGTGCATCGCCGTTGGCTGCAAGCATTGCAAGGCTGCTTTCGCCCCCAAATTCGTGCAGCAGGTTGGCTTTAATATAAACGTCGCTGCCGTTTTCAAGCTGCTGGCCAAACATTACCCCTACGCGCCCTATGTAGCTGTTAATGCCGTCAACGCTTACTTTGGTGCCGCGGTCTGTGGTGTAGTTTACGCTGTCAAGCCTGCCTGCAATAAACTGTGCCTGCGGTTCAAGGTATAACCCCGCTTTGTTAAGCGATATTTTTTTGCCGTATTCCACGCTTAAGCTGTAAGCGTTGTGCCTGTAATCCGCACTGTCGGGGAAGTTGCCGTAGCTGTTAAGTTCCGTGTCGAACCTGCCTATTTTGGCTACTACGTCGGTGTAGCTGCCGTCGTCTGCAAGCCAGCTTCCGTATACTGCGCCGGCAAACAGGTCGTCTTCACCGCTGCCGAAGCTGTATGTGGCGTTGCCGCCGCCTTTTTCAAGCGCAAAACCGATTATGCTTTTGGCGTCGTAGTTTTTATCGTAGCCAAGCTGGTATAAGTTGTACTGCCCTTCGTAGCTGCCGCCGTCGAATTTGCCGCCAATGTAGCGAGCCCATACGCCGTCAGCACCGTCATTTGAAGGCAGAGTGTGTATTTCTCCCAAACGCTTGCGCAGTGTATCGTTGGTGTTGCGCCACATTGCGTAGGAGTTATCTATGCCGTCCAAAAGCGCTAAGGTATCGTTGTTTACGTTTTTGGTAAGGCCGGTTAAGTAAAATTTGTTGGCGTCCTGATTAATTTCACTGCCTTCGGATATTTCCGGGTTATATTCATATAACCCGCCGCCGTTAAGGCTTTTGCCGGTAAAGGTGGCATTGCCGCTGCTTACGGTTACCAAAAGCAGCGGGTTATCTTCCGATACGGCAGATTCGTCAATATTGGCGCCGTTTACCTGTATGTAGCCTGCCGCATCGGTTGCACTGTTTATTACTACACTATCCGCACTGACGGTTGCAAAGTTTGCGTCCAGCTTAAAGGTGCCGCCGCTGCCGCTGTAATTTTCAAGCGTTAGGGTTTGGTAAACGGTTGAAGCATTTTCGGTTAAATCTACCGTGCCGCCGTTAAAGCCAAGGGTGTTTATGCTGTAAGCAGCGGCAGAGCCAAACAGCATTTCACCGCCGTTCATGGCAACATCGTTAACCTTTGCGCCAGAACCTTCAAACAGCATTACGCCCGCGTTAACGGTGTTGGCGCTTACAACGCCGCCGCTGATAATCTGTGTGCCGCCGTTAATAGTAGTTTCCGTTGCTGTACCGCCGCTTACAATTTGTTCCCCGCCGTTAAGGCTGGAGATAATGCCAACGGCACTTTTGTTAATTTGCTGCTCGCCACCATTCATTACGCCAATACTTCCTGTCGCAGAAGACAGGCTCTGCATACCGCCATTCATCGTGCCGATACTACCTGAGTCTTTTAATAATAATTGTGTGCCGCCGTTCATAGTGCTGATACTAGCTTCGCCGCTTCCATTAAGAGTCTGCAAACCGTCGTTCATAGTTCCAATACTGCCTATGCCACCCGTGCTAACCATCTGGTAGCCGCCGTTCATAGTTTCAATACTGCCTATGCCGCTGCTGTAAACATGCTGCGTGCCCCAACTGTTCATAATGCCAATACTGCCTGTAGCGTTTGAGTGAACTTCCTGGGCGCCGTCATTTATAGTACCGATAACGCCTACACCTGAACTGTGAACTGCCTGATAACCGCTATTTAAAATACCAACACTGCCTATGCCGCCGCTAACACTCTGCCCACCGCCGTTCATAGTTTCAATATTGCCTGTAGCAACGCTGCTAACAATCTGCGTACCGCCATTCATAATACCAATATTGCCTGTACCGCCTTTGCCCACTTCCTGTGTACCGCCGTTCATAGTTCCGGCACTGCCTACACCGGAAGGGTAAATTTCCTGCAAACCGTTATTTATAGTATCAATGTAAGCAAGGCTGCCTCTCTGTATGCCACCTTCCATAGTGCCAATGATGCATGTACCGCCCGCGTAACCAAACTGTACGCCGTCATTCATAGTACCGATATTGCCTGTACCGCCGATCACTTCCTGTATACCGCTGCTGTGATTAAAAATACCAATGCTGGCGTAAGCGCTACTACCAATACTTTGGTAAAAATCAGTATTCATAGTACCAATAATGCCTGTACCGCCGTTTCTAATGTACTGCCCACCGCCGCTGTTCATAACATCAATAATTCCGGTGCCGCCGCTGTTAATTATCTGCGTACCGCCATTCTTAATACCAACACTGCCAACACCGCCGCTGTTAATGTTCTGACTACCACCATTCATAATGCCAATAGTGCCTGTGCCGCCTTGAAGCACGGACATCCAATCACCATTGTTGATACTATCTAATCTACCCGATTCGCCGTTGCTTATGGTCATATTCTGTGCCGCTTCTGCCCTGGCAAAAACCATGCCTTCAACTGCCTGCAAAACCTGCGGCAGTACGGTGTATTCCAAAGGCTGCGCCTGCGGCGCGGGGCGCACGGCTTCCGGCTGCACCGGTGCCTGCGCTGCCAGTGCCAGCGGGCTCATGGTGTTTACAAGGTTCATGCCCATTACTACGGCGGCTACCGCCTGTTGTGCTTTGTTTTTTCTTTTTTTCATCTCAACTGCTCCTTTGTGCTTTTGTTTGTGTTTATGCTTAACGGATTTAATCCGTAATCTTTCATCAGCCGGTCTATTACACTGCAAACCGCTTCCGGCGTTATAAAGCGGCTGCATTCAAACTGCCTGTCCGTGCCTTTGTGGCGGGGGCACCATTCAAAATCGTGGTGGTCAAAGGTTACGGTGGTATCGTTCCAGCAGCCGTTGCAAACGTGGTAGTTTATCAGCCTGTAAGGCGTGTAAAATTCGTTCAGCGGCAGCGTAAAGCCGCTTATCATTATTACGGGCTTGCCCATACCGTTGGCAACCCAGCTAAGCCCGCTGCTTAAGCCAATAAAAAAATCGGCATATTGCAGTAAATCTATGCGTTCCTGCAGGGGTATCTGCCCGGTAAAATCCTCCGCCCCGTAGGGTATTAAATTAAACCTGCTGCCCTGCCCGTAAATGCTGTCGCGGTCTATACACAATACGCGGTAGCCTTTTTGTTTAAGGTATTTTACAACGTTAATCCAGCCGCGGCCGTTGTTCCAGTATTTTGCCTGCCCGCTTGCCTGCGCCGCTATGCACACGTAGGGTTCTTTTATTTGCCGCTGCCTGTTTTTGGGCGTCAGCTTTATGTAAACATCCGGCGCTTCCGTGCCTTCGTCAAGCCCTAAAATCATGGCTGCGTTTTTGTGCAGCCCGCGCACCCTAAAATCGCTTGGCTGGTGCACTCTGTCATCACACGGAAAAAATATCCCCATGTAATAGGTGGCGTAAGCGTCCTCAATTTTGGCATCCGGCTTAATAAAGTTAATCTGCCGGTAGGCGGGCTTAAAAAGCTCTGCCATTTCTTCGCCCAGGGCGCAGTAAAGCCTGCACCCGTGCTTTTTGCGGAACTCCTCCGCATAGGGAAACCACGCCAAAACATCGCCCAAAATGCCGGTGGGGAACTTTATTACCACTTTTTTGCCTTTTAAATCCAAATCGTGGGCAAAAATAAGCTTGTCCAGCCCTTGTTGTTTTTGGTAAACCTCTATGCGGAAGTTTATAAAATATTTTTTGGCGCTGGTGCATATAACACCGTTTGCGGGTGCGTCGTACAGCGTAAGGCAGGCGCCGCGGTCAATAAATTTTACGCGGTATTCGCCCTGCGGCACGGTTACGCGCGCGCCGTAATTAAAATCAAAGGCTATGCCGGGCACGCCGCTTTGCTGCGTGGGCGCGCCGGTTTCAAAAAGCATATATGGTTTGCCCGGCGCCGTGGCGTTTTGCCCCGTGCCCTGCCCGCTGCCCGCCGTGCCGGGTTGGTTTTGGGCTGCTGCTGCCGCTTCGCTTTGCCCTTCCGGTGCGGCGGCAGGTGTTACGGCTGCGGCGCTGCCGTTAGCGTCCTGTTCCATAAGCAATCTCCTTTCTGCGATTATAAACAATTTTTCTGTATCCGCTTATATAATTCAATTTATATTATAATACCACATTCTTCCCCCCCCGCAAGACTTCAACACCCGCCGTGAACCGAAATTTTAAAGGTCTTGCAACCGGGAACTTTTTTTGTTAAGTGTAACTTTTCAGTGTAGCATATCTAATTTTTCAAAAACAGTCTTGTTTTTTGGTTTTTTTCTTAGGTATAATAAATTTTGCCGCTTTTTGGATTTACCAAAAAACTGCAAAATTTATTTTTATTTTTTAAGGAGGTACTTTATGTACAAAAACAAAACTTTTAAAGCATTATCCAAACAGGAAAACGCCCAATGCGACCACCCTCCCCATTGCAGCTCTGCCGCTGTTCAAAAGGCATCCGCCGCAGGCGCAAATGCTTTTGCCAAAATGCCAACGGATTATGTCGAGCAGGCAAAACTTACGCAGCAATTAGTTACCGCCGCACAAAACGGTGATAAAGCTGCTTTGGAAAGGCTGTGCATTTTTTACGAGCCTTTATTTAAAAAGGAAATGCGCAGGGAAATTTTTTATAACTCTATCGGTTACGAAGAAGGTTTAAGTTTAGCGCGCCTTAAATTTATAGAGCTTGTTTTAAATTATAACGGCGCTGATTTTACGCATTTTGCGGGCTATGTCCGCTGCCGTATTCATTTCGCCTTATATGATGAAATGAAAAAAGCGTGGAAACGTGAGAATAACGAAACCGCTATCCCCGTTGGCGACGATACCGATACCACAGCGCTTTCAGATAACATAATTGAGCGCGAAGAACTCGCCATATTATTAAAACTGGCTTTAAAGAAATTAACCGAAAAACAAAGAAACACCATTAAAGCCTTGTATTTTGAAGGTTACAGCGGTAAGGAAATTGCCGCCAAACAAAAAATAACGCCTGCTATGGTTAGTAAAAACCATAAACAGGCGTTAAAAATTTTACGCGGTAATATTGCGTAACTGATTTAATTAAGTTTAAAAGGAATCATTCCATGAGTGATTCCTTTTTTATTTTACTGTTCGCTGAACTGGTCTTTGCCGACGCCGCAGAGCGGGCAAACCCAGTCTTCCGGTACGTCTTCCCAGGCGGTGCCTGCTGCAACGCCGTTATCCGGGTCACCTACTTCGGGGTCATAAATGTAGCCGCAGATATTGCATACCCATTTTGCCATAATTTCCATCTCCTTTATTTTAATTTTATTACAGCCGTTACTGCTTATGCGCTTATTATAGCACAGTTTGTTCTAAAAGAAAATAATTATTGAAAATGTTTCAATTTTTTAACACTTCGGCTTTTTCCGGCAAATCCATGCGGAAAAAGTCATATATTTTCTGCGCCGCAGGATAATTCATGCTTTCGGTATCGGCAAGTTCTTCCACGCCGGCGGCTTTAATGGCATCGATTGATTTGAATTTAAGCCACAGCGCCTGCCGCCGTTTCGGGCCGATGCCTTCGATATGGTCCAGCACGGAGCGCAAATTGCGTTTGCCGCGCAGTTTGCGGTGGTAGGTTATGGCAAAGCGGTGCGCTTCGTCGCGGATGCGCTGAATTAAATGCAGCGATGCCGATTCCCTGTCGAGCAGAATGCTTTCGTGGCTGCCTTCGGTAAAAATTTCTTCTTCGCGCTTGGCAAGGCCGATAACAGGCAAATCGTGCAGCCCCAGCCCGCGGATAACTTCCAGCGCACTGCTTAACTGACCTTTGCCGCCGTCGATAACGACCAAACTCGGCAAGTCCTCGTAATCCTTATAACGGCGGTA
The DNA here is from genome assembly GCA_949287345.1 of uncultured Phascolarctobacterium sp. Lineage (GTDB taxonomy): Bacteria > Bacillota > Negativicutes > Acidaminococcales > Acidaminococcaceae > Fusicatenibacter_A. Next base: position 7,720 of record CASEGD010000001.1, read on the forward strand.
CACAACCTCCTGCATGGATTTGAAGTCGTCCGGCTTGCCTTCGGCGCTGACGATTTTATATTTGCGGTAATCTTTTTTGCTGGGCTTGCCGTTACGGAAAACTACCATTGAGGCAACCGTTTCCGAGCCCTGCGTGTGCGAAATATCAAAACAATCCATGCGCTCCAGCGGGTCGGGCAGGTTCAGCGCTCGCTGCAATTCTTCCGCCGCTTCTTCGTCGGTTTTCAAGCTGATTTTGCCTTTGCGCAGGCGTTCTTCCAGAAGTTTACCGGCGTTTTCATCCGCCAGCTGCAACAGTTCGCGTTTCGTTCCGCGCTGCGGGCGGATAAGCTCCACCCTGCGCCCGGCTTTTTCGCTGAGCCATTCGGTAAGCACGGCGGTTTCTGCTTCTTCCGGCAAATCCGGCAGTAAAATCTCGCGCGGCACAAAGGAAGCATCATTGTAATACTGTTTGACAAACGCGGTCAGCACCTCCTGCCTGCTGTCGCCGCCGTCAGGCAGAAAGAAGTTTTCGCGCCCTATCAGCTTGCCGCTGCGCACAAAAAATATTTGCAGGCAGATGCCGGTTGCGTCTTTGGCGTAGCCGACAACGTCCATATCGCCGCCCGCGGTAACGGCCTTTTGCGATTCGTCCAACCGTTTTACCGCCGCAAGCTGGTCGCGCAGGCGCGCCGCTTCTTCAAAGGCGTAGTTTTCCGCAGCAGTTTGCATACGCTGTTTTAAGTCTTTTTCCAGCTCGCTTGTGCGCCCGTCCAGCACCATGCACACGCTGCGTATCATCGCGCCGTATTCTTCCTTGCTGACAAGTCCCGCACAGGGCGCAAGGCAGCGTTTGATGTGGTACTGCAAACAGGGGCGTTCCTGATTCATTTTGCGGCAGGTACGCAGCGGAAACATGCTGCGCAGAAGTTTAACCGTAGCGTGCATGGCGCCCGCATCGGCGTAAGGCCCGTAATATTTGCTGCCGTCACGCACAAGGCGCCGCGTAACGTAAATACGGGGAAAGTCCTCCGCCATTGTTACCTTTAAATAAGGATAGGTTTTGTCGTCCTTCAACATGATGTTATAGCGCGGACGGTATTTTTTGATGAGATTGCACTCTAAAATCAGCGCTTCAACTTCGCTGTCGGTAACGATGGTTTCAATTTCAGCAACTTTGCTGACCAGCGCCTTGACCTTGACGGTGTGCGACGCCAGATTGCGGAAGTAGCTGCGCACGCGGTTTTTTAGCACCACGGCCTTGCCGACGTAGATGACTTTGCCGTTAGCGTCGTGCATCAGGTACACGCCCGGCTTATCGGGCAGCACCGCCAACGCTTTGGCTATGTTTTCGTTCATTGGTACCACCCGTTATCCTTTGCCTGCTGCAAAACAAGCTTTACATACCGGCCGGTGTAGGATTTTTTGACCTTTGCCAGTTCCTCCGGCGTGCCGCTGGCAACCAATGTGCCGCCCTTGTCGCCGCCTTCCGGACCGAGGTCGATTAAATAATCCGCCGTTTTGATAACGTCGAGGTTATGCTCGATAACAACGACGCTGTCGCCAGCTTCGACAAGGCGCTGTAAAACGTCCAGCAGTTTGTGCACATCGGCAATGTGCAGGCCGGTGGTAGGTTCGTCCAGCAGGTACAGCGTTTTACCGGTGCTGCGGCGGCTTAATTCCGTCGCCAGTTTAACGCGCTGCGCTTCGCCGCCGCTCAGGGTCGTCGCCGCCTGCCCCAGATGGATATAGCCAAGGCCGACGTCCTCCAGCACTTGCAGTTTGCGGGCAATGCGCGGCAGGTTCTTAAAGAACTCGCAGGCTTCCGTTACCGTCATATCCAGCACTTCGGCGATACTTTTGCCCTTGTAATGCACCTCCAGTGTGTCGCGGTTATAGCGCGCGCCGTGGCACACCTCGCAGGGCACATAAACGTCCGGCAAAAAGTTCATTTCTATTTTGTTCATGCCGTCGCCGCGGCAGGCTTCGCAGCGCCCGCCCTTTACGTTAAAACTGAAACGCCCGGGCTTGTAGCCGCGCATTTTGGCTTCGTTGGTCTGGCTGAACAGCTCGCGGATAAAATCAAACACGCCGGTGTAAGTTGCCGGGTTACTGCGCGGTGTTCTGCCTATCGGCGACTGGTCGATGTTGATAATCTTATCGATATTTTCCAGCCCTTTAATTTCCTTGTGTTCCGCCGGGCGCAGGCGCGCGCCGTGCAGTTTGGCAGCAAGGGCGTTGTACAAAATATCGTTAATCAGCGTGGATTTACCGCTGCCCGAAACGCCGGTAACGACGGTAAACACGCCCAAAGGAATTTTTACATCTATATTTTTCAGGTTGTTGGCTTTCGCGCCGATAATTTCAATGTAGCGCCCGTCGCACTCGCGGCGTTTTTTCGGCACTGGTATAAATTTGCGGCCGCTTAAATACTGGCCGGTGACGGAATTTTCAACGTGCTTGATTTCTTCCGCCGTGCCCTGCGCCACTACGTTGCCGCCGTGTTCGCCCGCCCCGGGGCCGATGTCGATAATCTGGTCGGCAGCGTACATTGTTTCTTCGTCGTGTTCAACAACCAGCAGCGTGTTGCCCAAATCGCGCAGGTGCTGCAAGGTTGCCAAAAGCTTGCTGTTATCGCGCTGGTGCAGGCCGATGGAAGGCTCGTCCAGAATGTACAGCACGCCGACAAGGCCGCTGCCAATCTGCGTGGCAAGGCGTATGCGCTGTGCTTCGCCGCCGCTTAAAGTACCGGCAGCGCGGTCCAGCGTTAAATAATCAAGGCCGACGTCGTTTAAAAAGCGCAGGCGCGCCAGAATCTCCTTTAAAATCTGGCGGGCAATAAACTGCTGGCGCTCGGTAAGGTTCAGCGTTTCAAAAAAGTTAATCGCGTCGCGCACGGTCAGCGCCGTAACTTCGCAAATATTTTTGCCGCCGACAAGAATTGCCAGCACTTCCGGTTTTAAGCGCGCGCCGTGGCACACCGGGCAGGGGGTGCTGGTCATAAAGCTTTCTATATCAAGGCGCATGCGTTCGCTGAACGCTTCGCGGTGGCGGCGTTTTAACAGCGGGATAATGCCTTCAAACGGCGTGTTGTGCTTTTTAACTTCGCCCTGTAAATTTTCGTACCAGAAGGTAAATTTCTGCTCGCCGCTGCCGTGCCACAAAATTTCCTGTATATCTTTCGGCAGGTCGTCCCAAACAGTATCCAGCGAATAGCCGTAATGAGTCAGCACCGCCGTCAGCTGCTTCATGTGGTAAGCTTCCTGATTTGTGGACAGCGCCGCAATAACGCCTTCGGCAAAAGTTTTGCTGCCATCGGGGATAATCAGCGATTTGTCCAGTTCCATGTTCATGCCAAGGCCGGTGCAGGCAGGGCACGCGCCCATGGGATTGTTAAACGAAAACAGGCGCGGTTCAATCTCCGGCAGGCTGATGCCGCATTCGCTGCATGCAAAGTTTTCGCTGAACAGTTCGGTTTCGCCGCCAATGACGTTAATTTCAACCAGCCCTTCGGCAAGTTTCAGCGCCGTTTCCACGGAATCCGTCAGGCGCTGGGTAATGCCTTCGCGCACCGCCAGGCGGTCGATAACGACGGACAGGCTGTGCTTTTTATTTTTTTCCAGCTTGATTTCTTCATCCAGCGTGCGCACTTCGCCATCGACAAACATGCGCACGTAGCCTGCTTTACGCATCTGGTCCATAACCTTCTGGTGTTCACCCTTGCGCCCGCGCACCAGCGGTGCCATAACCATAAACTTGGTGCCAGCAGGCATTACCAAAACTCGGTCTACAATCTGCTGTACGGTCTGGCGTTCAATCAGCCGTCCGCATTTGGGGCAGTGCGGTTCGCCGATACGCGCGAACAAAAGCCTTAAATAGTCGTAAATTTCCGTTACCGTACCGACGGTAGAACGCGGGTTGCGGCTGGTGGTTTTCTGGTCGATGGAAATCGCAGGGCTTAAACCTTCAATATAATCCACGTCCGGCTTGTCCATCTGCCCCAAAAACTGGCGCGCATAGGCGGATAGCGATTCCACATAACGGCGCTGCCCTTCGGCGTAAATGGTATCAAACGCCAGCGACGATTTGCCGCTGCCGCTTAAGCCCGTAATTACCACCAGCTTGTCGCGCGGTATCTCTACGGTAATGTTTTTTAAGTTGTGCTGTCTTGCTCCTTTAACAATAATCTGGTCTTTCATGTCGTCCTCTATTTTTTGCGTTTTTTCGGCACTAATTTTTCGCCCAGCAGCCCTTTGGTAACAATCAGCCTGTCGCGCAGCTCGGCGGCGCGTTCAAAGTCAAGCTCTTTGGCGGCGGCAGCCATTTCTTTTTCCAGCGTGCGCGCCAGTTTTTCAATTTCCTTAACGCTGCGTTTTTTCAGTGCCTTTTCGCTGTAATCGTTAATTTCCGTTTCTTCGGCAACCTTGGTCAGCTTAATCAGCTGGCGCTGCTCCTTGTAAACTGTTTTCGGCGTAATGCCGTGTTCTTTATTGTAAGCCGCCTGTTTTTCGCGGCGGCGTTCGGTTTCGTCAATCGCGCGCTGCATGGAATCGGTAATGCGGTCGGCGTACATAATTACGCGCCCGTGTTCATTGCGGGCCGCGCGCCCGATGGTCTGAATCATCGAGGTATCGCTGCGCAGGAAGCCTTCCTTATCGGCGTCCAGAATCGCAATCAGCGAAACCTCCGGCAAATCCAGCCCTTCGCGCAGAAGGTTAATACCAACCAGCACATCAAACTTGCCGCTGCGCAGGTCGTCAATAATCGCGCCGCGCTCAATCGTGGCAATTTCAGAATGCAGATAACGCACGCGCACACCGGCGGTTTTCAGGTAGTCCGTCAAATCCTCCGCCATACGCTTGGTCAGCGTTGTTACCAAAGTGCGCTCACCGGCGGCGGTTACTTTGTTAATCTCCGTCAGCAAATCGTCAATCTGCCCCTTAATCGGGCGTATTTCAACTTTCGGGTCAAGTAAGCCCGTCGGGCGGATAATCTGCTCCACAACTTTATCGGCGTGCTCCAGCTCGTATTTGGCGGGCGTTGCCGATACATAAATTGCCTGCTTAATCTGCGACTGAAACTCGTCAAAAGTCAGCGGGCGGTTGTCAAAAGCCGACGGCAGGCGGAAGCCATGTTCCACCAGCATCTCCTTGCGCGAGCGGTCGCCGGCGTACATAGCGCGTATCTGCGGCAATGTAACGTGCGATTCGTCCACCACCAGCAAAAAGTCCTTGGGGAAGTAGTTTACCAGCGTAAACGGTGCTTCGCCCGCCTTGCGTCCCGCCAGATGACGCGAATAGTTTTCGATGCCGGAGCAGTAACCCATTTCGTTCATCATTTCAAGGTCGTAATTGGTGCGCTGCTCCAAACGCTGCGCCTCCAGCAGCTTGTTATGCGCTTCAAGGTATTCCAGGCGCTCTTTAAGCTCAACCTTTATGTCTTCCATCGCGCGTTCCAGATTCTCGCGCGATGTTACATAGTGCGACGCCGGAAAAATTGCAACGTGTGTACGCTGCGCTAAAATCTCGCCCGTCAGCACGTCAATTTCCAGAATACGCTCCACTTCGTCGTCAAACATTTCAATGCGCACGGCTTTTTCGTTGTAACCGGCGGGGATAACCTCAATGACATCACCGCGCACGCGGAAGGTGCCGCGCTGAAAAGCAACATCGTTGCGGTCGTACTGAATTTCCACCAGCTTGCGCAAAATAGCCTGCCGGTCAATAATCTGCCCCGTCCTCAGCGAAAGCACCATGTCGTAGTATTCCTGCGGCGCGCCCAAACCGTAAATGCACGACACGCTGGCAACGATAATAACGTCGCGGCGTTCAAACAGCGCCGACGTCGCCGAGTGGCGCAGCTTATCAATCTCGTCGTTGATGGAAGCGTCCTTTTCAATGTAGGTATCGCTCTGCGGAATGTACGCCTCCGGCTGATAGTAATCATAATAGGAAACAAAATATTCCACCGCGTTATCCGGAAAGAACGCTTTCAGCTCGCTGGCAAGCTGCGCCGCCAGCGTTTTGTTATGCGCTATTACCAAAGTCGGCTTGCGCACACGGTTGATAACCTGCGCAATGGTATAGGTTTTGCCCGTGCCCGTCGCACCCAACAGCACCTGCGTGTGCAGCCCCTGCTCCACGCCCTCCGCCAAGGCCTCAATCGCCTGCGGCTGGTCACCTGCCGGTTCAAACGGCGCTTTAATTTTAAAATCCATAGCTAACGCCTCACAGCATTATTTTAAAATCAAACCTACGGGGCAGTGGTCGCTGCCCATAATTTCGGGGTAAATCAGCGCATCGGCAATTTCGTCCTGCAATTTCTGAGATACGAGGAAGTAGTCGATACGCCAACCCACGTTCTTCTCACGCGCTTTAAACATATAGCTCCACCATGTGTAAGCGCCTTCCTTATCCGGATACAGATGGCGGTAGGAATCCACAAAGCCGCTTTGCAGCAGTTCTTCCATTTTGGCTCGCTCCTCATTGGTAAAGCCGGCATTACCGACGTTGTTTTTAGCGTTTTTAATGTCGATAAAATTGCGTGCCACATTCATATCGCCGCAAATCAGCACCGGCTTTTTGGCGTTCAGTTCGCCCACATAATTACGGAAGGCATCCTCCCACGTTACGCGGTACGGCAAACGCGCCAAATCGCGCTGGGCGTTGGGCACATAAACATTTACCAGGTAAAATTTATCGTATTCGGCGCAGATAATGCGGCCTTCCTTATCGTGTTCCTCAATGCCCATGTCATAGCTTACGCTGATGGGTTCTACCTTGCTGAAAATCGCCGTGCCGGAATAGCCTTTTTTCTCGGCGCTGTTCCAGTATTCAAAATAACCGGGGAACTCAAAATTTGCCTGCTCGCGCTGCATTTTGGTTTCCTGCACGCAGAAAACATCGGCATCCACGCTGTCCATAAAATCTTTAAAACCTTTATTCATACAAGCCCTCAGGCCGTTAACATTCCACGAAACTAATTTCATCTGTGCCATCACTTCCTGTTCTATTTTTGTAAGAATTATCTAATAGTATAATTATATCATTTTTGCCGCCGCTTTTAAAGCGATAACGGCAAACCGCTGTTGACAAATTTGTAAACAATTATTCAACCAGCACCATGCCGTAAATTTCCAGCTTTGTAATCGGGCCGGTTACCACGTCCATGCCAAAGCCGTTGTCGCGCGCCAGCGCAAAAACGTCGATACCGCAGGCTTCCAGCGACGGGCGTGCCTTGGTGGGGTTTACGCAGTGCTGCAAATTGCATTTTTCGCACAGGCGGCAGCGCCCTGCTTTAAGCGCAAAGGCTTTGTAATGGTTCAGCAAAAAGGCTTCTCGTTCCAGCTCCAGTAAAATGCGCAGCAGCTCGTTGCTTAAAGTTAAATCTGCTTTTTCAAAATCAGCAGGGCCGGTCGGGTCAAGCTGCATGGTATACTGCACAATAATGCCCTTTTTATATTCGCGCAAAAAGCGCTGCGTTGCTTCGTAATCCGGCGTATATGGCGGGCAACACAGGGTTTTGCCGTAATTTGGGCAGCCAAACTGGCATTTCCAGCGCGTCCACGCCCCTGTTTTTACCGTTGCCACATCAACAACCTTCGCTGCGCTCGCACCGCTTGCCAGCGCTTTATCTATCAATTTCTGCAAATCCATTTCCAAATCCATAACAATCCCTCCGTCAGATATCTTCTATCAAATTCTCCAGCCCCTGCTGGCCAAGCTGCCTGCAAAAAGCGGTAAAGTCCGTAAATTCGCCCGTCAGCAGTTTATCCTTGTGGTAAATCAGCGCAAAGCGGCGCGTAAACACATTGCCGCTTACGTTTATGCACGCCAGCGTATGCTCAGCCAGCTCGCGCTTTACAAGGTAACGCGAAATTACCGCAATGCCCATTTTGTGCCGCACCGCCTGCTTGACTGACGCCGTGCTGTTGCAGACGCAGTCAATTTTCAGCGTAAAGCCGTGCTTGTCAAAAATATTTTTTAACAGCGTTTCGGTCGCGCTGCCGGTTTCGCGCCCAACAAAAACCTCCTGCTGCAAGGTGGCAAGCTGCACCGTCTGCCCTGCCAGCGGGTGCGCCGGATGGCAGATAACCGCAATATCGTCCTCAAAAAACGGCAGGTAATTAAAATCATCCTGCCGCCGCGTTTCGGGAATTATCGCCAAATCAAGGCGGCCGTTTAAAATTTTTTCTGTCAGCGTCTGCGTGTTGCTTATTTCCGCGCTGACATGTACTTTGGGGTACTGCTTTTTAAACCCGGCAATCAACGGGTACAAAAGGCTTGCGCCGACCGTGTTGCACGAGCCTATATTCAAAGTCTGCGGCGCATCCAGCATGGCAGCGTTCAGCTTGTCGATGCTTTTTAAAACCTGCGTCGCTAAATAAAGCAGCTTTTCCCCGGCAGGCGTTAAATACAGCGTATGGTTCAGGCGTTCAAACAGCAGCACATCGTACTCCTGCTCCAGCGCTTTTACCGCCTGGCTGACACTGGACTGCGAAATCATCAGTGCGCGCGCCGCCTTGCTCATGCTCATGTGGCGGCAAACTTCCGTAAAAATTTCCAGATAGCGGACTGTCATAAAATTACCTCAACATTAGTATTTACTTATAATCTTACTACAATATTCGTATTTTTCAATAGGCTATAAAAATGTTAAACTCTTATTAGTTTAAACAAAGGATGGTTTTAATGAACATTTTTGTAATTCTGGTTTTGGCTTTGCTGATTATAATGGTGCTGCTGCGCCGCCATGTGCCGATTGGCCCGGCTATTTTAGCGGCAGGCTTTTTTATCTGGGCAACTACCGCTCCGCAGCTGCATTACCTGCCGAACGCGCTTTATACCACGCTGACCTCCGCGCGCACTTACGATTTAATTTTGGCGCTGTATTTTGTAATGTGCCTTGAGATTGAACTGCGCACCGGCGGCGTGCTGGACGGCATGGTGCGCGCCCTGCACCACCTTTTGCGCAGCCCGAAGCTGACGCTTGCCATTATGCCAGCCTTTCTGGGGCTGCTGCCCTCCCTCGGCGGCGCGCGTTTTTCCGCGCCGATTGTGGAAGGCGCTGCCAAAAATTTAGGGCTGACGGCAGAACACAAAGCCAATATCAACTTCTGGTTCCGCCACATTTTTGAATTTTCCAGCCCGATTATCCCAGGCATGCTGATGGCTTGCAGCATCGCCAACATTCCGTTCAGCCAGCTTCTGCGGCATCTGGCTTGGGTAACGCCGCTGTTTTTCGCCATTGGCTGGTTTGTGCTGATGCGCCCGCTGAAACTGCCTGCCGAAAACAAAGACGGCGGCAGTTTTGCCGAACACAAGCAGGATTATATCCACCTTTTGCTGGCGCTAGCGCCCGTTGCAGTTAACTTTATCCTCATCCTCAGCTTTAATTTTTCGGCTGCCGCCGCAATGGCACTGGTAGCGGTAACGCTGATTTTTGTACTGCGCTTCAGCAACCACGTTATCAACATCAAACAGGTTTTCACCGGCGCGTGCGATTTAAAAATGCTGATGAACATTCTGTGCATTTTCTACTTCATCCAGATTTTAACGGACACTAAAGTTCTGTACGCCATCGTCAGCGAATTTCAAAAATCGCCGCTGCCGCAGCCCGTTATCGTCGCCGCCGTATCGTTCATCATCGGCGTGCTGACTGGTATGTCGCAGGGGCACGTCGCTATCGTCATGCCCATTATCGCCGCCATGGCGCCCGGCGATTTAACTTTGGCAGGCATTGCCATGGTGTTTGGCGTGGCCGGGCAAATGCTGACGCCGACGCATATGTGCCTGATTGTGACGCTGGACTATTTTAAAGCCGATTACTTTAAATGCCTGCGCACGCTCTGCGTAATGTCCGCCCTGCTTCTGGCAGCGTTCAGCGCCGTAACCTATGTAATGCAGTAAAACTAAAAATTACCATAACATACAAAAAGACGCAGACCGAAATCTGCGTCTTAATTTTTAATTGGTGGGCCCAGTAGGGTTCGAACCTACGACCAATCGGTTATGAGCCGATGGCTCTACCACTGAGCTATAGGCCCAAGCTATTGGCGCAAAGCCAACAGTAATATTTTACTAAAGTTAATATGCGTTGTCAACTATTCAAGGAAATCTTTCAAACGCTTGCTGCGGCTGGGGTGCCGTAACTTCCGCAGGGCTTTGGCTTCAATCTGGCGGATACGTTCGCGCGTTACGCCAAAATGCTGGCCAACTTCTTCCAGCGTGCGGCTGCGTCCGTCTTCAAGGCCAAAGCGCAGCTCCAGCACTTTCTTTTCGCGCATGGTAAGCGTTTCCAGAACTTCTTCCAGCTGCTCGCGCAGAAGCGTAAACGATGCGGCGTCAGCCGGTGCCGGTGCGTCGTGGTCCTCGATAAAATCGCCCAGATGCGAATCTTCTTCTTCGCCGATAGGGGTTTCCAGCGATACCGGCTCCTGCGCAATTTTCATAATTTCGCGCACGCGGTCCACCGTGGTATCCATCTCTCTGGCAATTTCTTCCGGGGTCGGTTCGCGGCCAAGTTCCTGCAAAAGCTGGCGCGATACGCGGATAAGTTTATTGATGGTTTCAACCATATGCACCGGGATGCGGATGGTGCGGGCCTGGTCCGCGATAGCGCGGGTAATGGCCTGACGGATCCACCACGTTGCATAGGTACTGAATTTGAAGCCTTTGTTATAGTCGAATTTTTCTACCGCTTTAATCAGGCCAAGGTTGCCTTCCTGAATTAAATCAAGGAACAGCATGCCGCGGCCGACATAGCGTTTGGCAATGCTTACAACAAGGCGCAGGTTTGCTTCCGACAGGCAGCGTTTTGCGTCTTCACCCTGCTCGTAAACTTCTTCCAGCAGCTTTTTGTAATCTTCTTCCAGTGCCAGATATTTATCAAACACCTTGCTGTCGGTTTCCTCCGGCAGGCGGCGTTTAATTTCTTCCAGAATGGTTTTTAAATCAAACAGCGCGTGAATTTCCTTATCGCTGGTATGCACATCCGGCATGATTTTCTCGCTGCCTTCGATGACAATGTGCTCGTCCTGCAAAAGTTTTTGCAGGCGCAGGCATTCATCGCGGGTAAAATCCGCCACCAGCGCGGTGTATTCTTCCAGCGTGCACGGTGTGCCGCTGTTTTGTTTGTTTTCAATAAATTCCAGCGCTTTATGGATACTGCGCAAAGCACAGATTTTATTTTCGCGCGCTCTGGTAATCAAAGTTTTGGTTTTTTCCTTGCCGCTGTACACGGGCGCAATACCGCTTTTTGTACCGTACAGCAAGCGGTAAGCCTGTTTGCCCTTATCCATGCGCTTGGCAAGTTTAACTTCATCTTCGCCAACCAAAAGCGGCACGCGGCCGATTTCTTTTAAGTACATGCGTACCGGGTCGTCGATGCTGACGCCTTCCGGCGCCGATTTCTTTTAAGTACATGCGTACCGGGTCGTCGATGCTGACGCCTTCCGGCACATTCATGTTGGCAAGCTCTGCTTCGTTAATTTCGTCCGCTTCGCTGACAGCGTCAGGTTCCAAATCAATATCGTCGTGGCTATCATCCACAACGTCGATGCCTTTCTGGGCAATCAGTTCATACATGCTGTCCATATCGTCGGCGCTCATATCTTCGGCGTTCTGCATCGAATCCATAATTTCACGATAAGTGAGAACACCGCCATGTGATTTACCTTTTGTTAATAATTCCTCAACCTGCTCGGACGCTATTTTTGCATTAGCCATGGTGTTCCCTCCCTTCGTGATAAACTGCTTTAACCATTTCAATACAAGTTTTTAATCGCATCTTTTATTTTCTGGCTTTCTGCAAGCTCCTGCAAAAAGCGGCTGTCCCCCAAACGTTCATATTCATCGGCAAGCAGGCGGTGTTTTTCGTACAGCGCCTCTAGTTTGCCCTTATTCATCGTACGTATGCAGTCTTCGATGAGTTTTTCCTCATCGCCTGGCTGCACATTTTTTGCCATTATAGCGGCAAATTCTGCCGCCGCCTGCGGATTAAGGCTTCTGAAAAGCTCGGAAGCCGCGTCGCCGTCAGGCGATTTTGCCAGCTGCTCTGCAAGGGCATTGTAAATTTCTTCATGTTCCGTCGATGTAAACCCGGCTTGTTCTATCTTGTCCCTGTAAAGCAAAAGCAGCCGTAAATTTTTGGCAAGTATATTAAGAAGCTGGCGTTCAGCTTCGTCCTCCGCCCCTGCGGCGCGCACCGTTTTTTGCTGCGGCACCGGCGTTACAGGCTCGCGCCTGCCGCTTTTGCGTGCCAGTTTGCGGTACTCGCTCATAATAAGGCTTTCGTCTATTGTTAAAAGCTGTGCCAGCCTGCTGATGTGGCCGGCAACTTCAATATCGTTTTTACATTCTAACAGGAATGGTAATATTTTCGACACAGCTTCCACTTTTCCTGCTAAATTTGAAACATTATTTTGCGCAATCGTCTGCCGCATCTGAAAATCAAACCCGTCAGACGCATTTTCAACCAGCTTCAGGTACGCATCCGTGCCATGCTTGCGCACAAATTCGTCCGGGTCCTTGCCGTCCGGTACGGAAAGCACTTTTACCTTCAGCCCTGCGGCACGCGCAATGCTTACGGCCCTGATATCGGCACGCAGGCCCGCTTCATCACTGTCGTACGAGAACACAACTTCATCGCACACTCGCGCTAAAAGTTTGGCCTGTTCAGCGGAAAACGCCGTGCCCATCGAAGCCACCGCCCAGTCGATACCGGCGGCGTGCAGGCTGATGGCGTCCATATAGCCTTCTACAATAATTGCCTGCCGTCTTTTTTTGATTTCCTTAAAAGCGGCGTGCAAACCAAACAGCAAAGTACGTTTGTTAAACCATTCCGTTTCGGCGGTATTCATGTATTTTGCGGTCTCCGCATTCTGTTCCAGCGTGCGCCCGCCAAACCCTACAACATGCCCGCGCGCGTCCTCAATCGGTATCATCACGCGCCCGCGGAACTTATCGTAAGCGCCGCTGCGTCCTTTTAAAGCAAGCCCTGCTTTAATCAGAAGTTCTTCGCGGCAGCCGCGTTTGCCCAGCGCTTTAACAAGCGATGTATAAACCGGCAGCGACACGCCGATGGAAAATTTTTCGATTATTTCGGGCGTTATGCCGCGCCCTGCAAGATATTTCTGCGCTATTCTGCCGTACTCGCTTTTAGCAAGGCATGCCTGATAAAAACGGGTTGCCAGCTCGTTAGCGGCAATAATTTCTTTCGCTTCTTTTTCGCGTTCAATTTCCTGCCTAGTTTTTTCGCGCTCCGGGATGGGTATGCCAAGTTTGTTGGCCAATATTTTCAACGCTTCCTGAAAAGTGCAGTTTTCAATCTTCATGATGAAGCTGAAAATATCGCCGCCCGCGTGGCAGCCAAAGCAGTAAAAAAAGTTTTTATCCGGCGAAACCGAAAACGACGGTGTTTTTTCGCCATGAAAAGGACAGCAGCCCCAATAGCTGCTGCCGCGTTTTTTCAGCGGTACATATTCCGAAACTATATCGACGATATTTGCCTGTGAGCGGACCTGCTCTTTAAAATCATCAAACATAATGCTCATTTGCCTGCCCCCGTCACTTTAAATATCATCTGCTCTATTTATATTCAATATCCAAATAAAAAATCCTCTTTTTTATTAAATATAATTTATTTTTCGT
>CASEGD010000002.1 GCA_949287345.1 uncultured Phascolarctobacterium sp.
TGTTCCCATCCCGAACACAGAAGTTAAGCCCTTATACGTCGAAAGTACTTGGCTGGAAGCGGCCCGGGAGGATAGATAGCTGCCGGTTAAATAAAATACCCATACCGAATGGTATGGGTATTTTATTTATTTGACAACAGAAATCTATCTGGGCGGGTTTCCTGGGAAGGGCGAGTCGCCGTTTAGTTAGTGGCAAGCCGCAGGCGAAGGCAATAAACGTGCCAGCGAGCCTTCGCACAATATGCGACCGGACAGGGAGCATATGACGCGTGTATAGATAGCTGCCTACATTATCTTAAAACTATAATGGTTAAAATCCTTTTTCTGTGCTACAATTAGTTTAAACTAATAAATATAATAAGAAGGTTAAAACTATGCTGAAAAATATCAGTATGCCGGTTGTTGCATTGGCGTTAGGGCATTTGGTAACGGATTTGCAGGCAGGGGCGCTGCCTATCGTGCTGCCGCATTTAAAAGAACTGTTTGCCTTAAGCTATTCGCAGCTGGCGTTTATTGTGCTGACGCAGAATATAACTTCATCAGTCATTCAGCCGCTGTTTGGCTATATTACTGATAAAAAATCGCTGCCGGGCATGCTGCCGTTTTGTGCGGCTATGGCTGGCGCTGGCTTTGCCTTTGTCGGCTGGGTGCCGGCGTATGCGCTGTTAATGTGCACGGTCGTCGTTATTGGCGTCGCCAGTGCAACCTATCATCCGCAGGCTTCCAAAACTACAAATTTTTTAAGTACGGACAACAACAAAGCTGCCAACATGGGGCTGTTTTCACTGGGCGGCAATGCAGGGATGGCAGCCGGGTCGCTGCTAATGGCGTTTTTACTGACGCTGCCGGGTGGTTTGCACAACACGATGTATTTTGTGCTGCCGGGTTTACTTGTGTTTGGCTTGATGATGAAGTACATGCCGGAATACAAGCGCGTTAATTTTGAGCATAATTTAATGGTGCAGGCTGCTAAAAAGAGCGGCGCAGTACAGAAAATACCTTATGCCGGACTAGCGTTTGTGCTGCTGTTCATCTTTCTGCGCTCTACCATTCATACGGGGCTTTCTACCTATCTGCCGCTGTTTTTCATCAACTACCGCAACGCTGCGCCGGAATTTGCCAGCATGCTTGTGTCGTTCTTTCTTTTGGGCGGCGTGGCAGGTACTTATATCGGTGCGGTGCTGAGCGATAAGCTGGGGGCAAGGCGCATTATCTTAGGCTCGGTGTTGTGCAGCATTCCCGCCATCTGGCTGATTGCCAATGTAACGCAGCCTGCTGCCGTGCTTTTTGCCGTGGCTTTGGCTGGTTTTTCCATCATCGGCTCGTTTGCCACAACTACCATTTTAGCGCAGACGATGCTGCCCAACAATGTCGGCATGGCAGCAGGGCTGACGATTGGTTTCAGCGTCGGCATGGGCGGCTTTGGCGTTACCATGCTGGGCTTTTTAGCCGATTATTACGGCCTGCCGTTTGTCATGGGGCTGATTACCGTGTTGCCGGTGCTGGCAGCCGCAGTGGCGTTTAAAATTCCTATTCCGGCGCAGCTGCGCAAATAAGGAGCGCATAGAATGAACGATTATAAAAAAGGCCTGGCCTGCGGGCTGGGCGCGTATGTTTTGTGGGGCGTGCTGCCCGTTTACTGGAAGCTGCTGGACGATGTGCTGCCGTTTGAAATCCTTTCCAGCCGCTTTATGTGGAGCTGCGTTTTCGTGGCGCTCTTGATTATTTTTCAGGGTAAACTGCCGCTGTTCCTTACCGAAGTCAAAAGCATTTTCAGCAGGTTCAAAACAGGTGCCGCCATGGTGTCAGCAGCCTTTGTCATCAGTATCAACTGGGGCTCGTTCATCTGGGCGGTCAACAACGGGCACATTGTGGAAACCAGCATGGGCTATTACATCAATCCGCTGGTAAGCGTGCTGTTTGCGGTGCTGTTTTTGCGCGAGCGGCTGAACAAAATGCAGATTGCCGCCGTGCTGTGCGCCTGCGTGGGTGTGGCCAGCATGGTGTGGAGCTTCGGCAAACTGCCGTGGGTATCGCTTACACTGGCCGTCAGCTTTGCGCTGTACGGGCTGATTAAAAAGCTGCTGCCGGTAAGCAGCCTGACCAGCATTATGCTGGAAACCCTAATTATTACGCCGCTGGCGCTGATGTATGAATACACGCTGTGGCAGCAGGGCGTTTCGTTTTATGCCTCCGGCGATACGCAGGTGTTGTGCTTGCTGGCAGGTGCGGGTGCGGTAACAGCCGTGCCGCTTTTATTATTTACGGCCGGTGCAAAGCTCTTGCCGCTGAAAATAATCGGCTTTTTGCAGTACATTTCGCCCACGCTGACCTTGCTTTTGGGCGTGTTCGTCTACGGCGAACCGTTTACAGCAAGCCATTTACTGGCTTTCGGCTGGATTTGGGCCGCGCTTGCCCTTTTTGTTGTTTCGCAGCTGCGGAGCAACTGAACAGTTTGTAAGCGTAATGTAAAACCGCTGTAAAAATTCACAAACAGCATATATAGTACTAAGGTTAGTTATTCTCACAAGCGGCAAACTTATTAACATTTTGTTGATAATATGTTGAAAACTGTGGATAAACTTTGAGTAAAACTGCAAAAGGCTGTAAAAAAGTAAGGAAATTTGACGGTTAGTTTATGAAAATAGAGCAAACTGTGGAAAACTATGTGGAAAATGTCGATAACTGACCGGTGAGTTCTGCAAATTAAAAACACAGTATCTTGTGCCTGCCGGTAAATTTATCGGTTGATATTACCGGAGCCTTTTGGTGGGCACTTGTTTTTTTGCTTGCGTAAAACGCCATTTTTGGCGATAATATATAAGGATGACTAAATTAATGGAGGCATTTTAATGGCTATAAAACAATTAGACGCCGTACAGGCGATGGAAGAAATTACGGGCGGCAAGGTTGTAGCCGCATCTTTAAGCGAGGTGCAGGGCGCATGGCTGGCGCTGCTTGATACCGAAGCAGGGCGCGTGCTGGCTTGCGCTTACAAGGGCGAATGTACTTTTGCCGGTCTGTTTGCCAAAAAGGACAGCGGCAAGGTGAAAGACATCACCGTTGATGTAATGGAGCTTAACCCCAACAACGCCGCCGTTGTGCGCCGCTATGTAAAATGGACTGCGCCGCAGGCACAAAACGGCAAGGGCATCAGCGTGGCCTTCAGCGACTGGCTGGGTGCTGCCGCCGCTTACGCCGCACCGCAGTTTAAGCTGCGCCAGGCGCGCCCGGTGCTGGTAGATTACGCCGCCGCCAATGCAGATGTTTTAAAACGCAACTTTTTGGAAGCAGTTGACACCGCAACCTGGGGCGTGCTGGAGCTTGGCTATAAGGAAGGCTACGGCGCCAACGCCGCTGGGCTGACGACGGAAGAAGAAATCGTTAAAGCCCTGCTGTACGGTTACAGCATGATTGGCTTTGACTGCAGCGATAAAATCGACACCAAAATTGAAAGCATGAGCGCCGACGAAGTGGCAGCCAAATACAACGAACTGCCGGAAGAATTCCGCGAAGCGATGAAAGGTTCGTATCTGGAAGCCAATTTTAAAGCGGGCGACACCGTTGTGCATTTTGAGCCGGAACAATTGCAGCGCATTGTGCTGGAATTCGGCGAAGCGATTATGCACACCCAGTACATTTACAACACCTATTTAAAAAATACCCCGTGGGATATCGACTTTGAGCTGAAACTGGCCAAGGCCGATAAACTGATGACGCCGCAGGAGCTGTATTTAATCAGCAACGAGCTGCAGCGAAACGGCATTAAAATGGCGTCCATGGAACTGGACGGGGCGCAGGCTGCCGCCGACCCCGAAGGCATGAAAGTGTACGGCGAAATTGCCGCTACCTTCGGTTACAGGCTGAGCCTTTTAAACGCCGACCTGTATGCCAAAGAGCTGGGCGCGCTTGCCAAAGCCTTTAAAGGGCAGGCCTGCTTTAAAACCGGCAACCTGTTGTGGCTGGCAGCTTTAAACATCGTTAAGGCGCAGGACGAAGCCCTGTTGAAAGAAATGCAAAGCTTTGCAGCGCTGCCCGATTTTACCGGCATGCAGATTTTACCGGCGGACGAAGTTAATCGCGCATGGGCGCTGGCTTATAAAAAACTGCTGAACCCCGAAGCAGGTTTTGCCGCTAAGGTTAAAGCCGTGCTTGCCGCAAACGGCGCCGCTTACAGGGCGGAAGTTGAAAATGCCGCAGCCGCTGTTTTAAAAGAGCTGTAAAAATTTAAAATACAGCTTGCAAAACGCTTGGGCGGATGATATAATATTTAAGCTTGTATAGATATATACAATTCCCCTGCTCCCAAACGGGGGCCAAAGTCCAAAGGAGGAGGTGATTTCGTGAACAATTACGAAGTCATGTACATCGTTAAACCGGTTGTAGAGGAAGAAGCATTTGAAGCTGTTGTAGCTAAATTTGAAAACCTCATCACCGCAAACGGTGGTACTGTAGAAAAAACCGACCGCTGGGGCAAAAAACGCCTCGCTTATGAAATCCAGGATTTCACCGAAGGTCAGTATGTACTCGTAACTTTCAGCGCAGAACCCAAAGCTGTTAAAGAACTTGACCGTGTAATGAAAATTACCGACGAAGTAATGCGCCACATGGTTATTAAAAAAGGCGAGTAATCCGGAGGTAACGTAAAGTTATGAACAAGATTATGTTATTGGGCCGCCTGGTGCGTGACCCGGAAGTGCGTTATACCACTACCGGCAAGGTTGTATGCCAGTTCACGCTGGCGGTTGACAGGCCTTTTACTAATCAGGACGGGCAAAGAGAAGCCGATTTTATCAACATCGTTGTATGGGGTAAAACGGCAGAATTATGCGGGAACAGCCTTATGAAAGGGCACAGGGTGCTTGTGGACGGCCGCTTGCAGATCCGCAGCTATGACGGCAAGGACGGCAACAAACATTATGTTACCGAAGTTGTTGCCAACGGCGTGGAATTTATCGAACGCAAGGGCTATACGCCGGGTAACAGCGGCGAAGCAGGCAGCGGCAGAAGCGATATGGAATCCTTCGGCTCGCAGGTTCCTTTTGATGAGGAAATCCCATTTTAACAAGGAGGGTTTAAGCGAATGAAACGCGAAAGAGGCAGAAGACCGAGAAGAAAAGTTTGCAGCTTCTGTGTTGATAAAGTTGAAGAAATCGATTATAAGGACGTAGCAAGACTGCGCCGTTATATCACCGAACGCGGCAAAATTTTACCGCGCCGCATTTCCGGCAACTGCGCAAAACATCAGCGCCAGATGACCACTGCAATTAAACGCGCACGTAACGTAGCATTGCTGCCGTTTACCTGCGAATAACCGCCTGGCTTAAAGCACAGCGGAAAATAACAAGCAAATCCCTTTTACTGTGAAAGCACGGTAAAAGGGATTTTTGTATCTTTATAAGTTCGTTACGCAATATTACCGCGTAAAATTTTTAACGCCTGTTTATGGTTTTTACTAACCATAGCAGGCGTTATTTTTTGTTTGGCAGCAAACTCCTTGCCGCTGTAACCTTCAAAGTATAAGGCTTTAATTGTATTGCGCTGCTTTTCCGTCAGCTTTTTAAGTGCCAGCTTTAATAATATGGCAAGTTCCTCACGTTCAATCATGTTATCGGCAAGCGCGGGCGTGTCGGCTTCATCGCCAATGGGGATAGCAGTTTCGTTGTTCTCGCGTTTCCACGCTTTTTTCATCTCGTCATAAAGTGCGAAATGAATACGGCAGCGGACATAACCGGCAAAATGCGTAAAATCAGCGCCGTTATAATTTAAAACAATTTCTATAAATTTAAGCCTTGCTAAACTCAAACCTTCTTCATAACCGATAGAGTTATAAAAAATTTCCCTGCGCATCTCTTTTTTAAATAAAGGCTCGTAAAAAATACACAGCCTTTCCAGTGCATCCTTATCGCCGTTTTGCGCGGCGGTAACTAATTGCTGCGTAAGTTTTGCCTGCTCATCATAATCCGTTGGCATTTTGGCTAAAGCATTTGCGCCTGCGGCGGATGCCTTGTAATGTGGTGGGTGGTCGCATTTGGCACCTGCAGCATGGTTAAAAATATTAAGTTTTTGTTTTTGAGTCATGGATATAAAATCCCCTTTCTAAATATTTTTACCTGCTTTTTGGTGCACCTTTAAAGCGCGGCAAAAATCATTATACCGAAAAGAAAAGCAAAAAAACAAGACTGTTTTCACAAAAATTTTTATGCTAAACTAAAAAGTTTATGCTTAACACAAAAAAGTTACCAGTTGCAAGACTAGTAAAAGTAAGAATTATTTCTCTGTAAGAGTCTTGCGGGGGGGGACAACTATGGTATTATAATATTGGTGAAAATCATAATGAGGAGGATGTATTATGAAACGGAAAAATTTGGAAAAAGCTGTACTTTTAACGGTAATGCTGATGAGCTTGCATAGTGCCGCATATGCAGAAAATCCTGTAAAAGCAGATGGAACGCAGGAAACTATTACAACTACAACAGGACAGGATTCAACAATTTTAATCAATGATACAACTCAAGTTGGTTTAACTGCTGTTAATGGCGGTAGTGTTACTGTTGATGGAAACGGAAAACTTATTATAGATAAAAATGCTGGCGGTGACGCAATTTCTATTGGTGCTGATAGTTTTAGTGGCCAAAATGTTAGCAGTGGTTCATTAATAATTAAAGATAATACACATTTAGAAATAGATATGGATGCACAAACATCTGGAACTACAAATTATGATGGAATGAACGGATTATATCTGACAGGCAATAATTCTAAAGTTGAATTAGGCTCTGGCGGATTATCTATTAATATGACTGTAAAAGATGGCACTGGTGATTGGATAAGGGGTGTTAATCAGGAAGGCGGTATTTTTACAGCTAATGGTTTTGTTGACATAAAGATGTCTGCAGAAAACAACAATCTTTATATAAGCGGTATTGATTTGCGTAAAAATTATGATGAATCGAAATTATATTTAAATAACGGCGCCAATATTGAAGTAACCGGCAACGGTAATGCTACTGCAAGTGCTGTAGGTATTTACTCACTAACAGGTGCGGAATTATCAGCTACTGATAAAGTAACTTTAAATGTAAAAGATGCTAAAGTGAATAACGGCATTATTGTTGGCTCCACAGATAATAGCAAAGAAAATTTGCATTTAAAAGATTTAGAGGCTACTGTCAGCGGTGGCGAAGAAAGCTACGGTATGCAAGCGCATGGAGGGGTTGCGGTTCTTGAAAATGCGAATATAACCGTTAAAGATGGAACAGTAAAAAATACAGGTATTGGGACGTGGAGTAAGGGGAGTTATACTGGTCAGGCAAAATTAGGAAATGGCATTATTACTGTTGAAGGCGGCAATGCTGCATATGGACTTATAGCACAACAAAAAAGTTCTATTGAAACTAATGGCATTGTAACAATTACAGCACAAAATGCTGCCAAGAATTATGGCGTTAATGCTAATGGCGGTACTATAGAAACGAATGGTGCTAATACTACTATAACCGCACAAAATGGTGATTCTGCTTACGGTGTATATATTGTTGACGGTGTGTTTAATTCTAAAAATACATTAAATGTATATGCGTCGAATGCTACTAACTCAAATTATGGTATTTATGCATATGCTGGAAAAGTCAATGTTGATGATGTAACGGTTATTACATCAGGGGATAAAACAACTTATGGTATAGTTGCCAGAGATTATAATAACGTTGCATCGGAAATAACATTACAGGGTAATGCAACTATTGAATCTGATATAGCTGCGCGTGCCAATGGGAAAGATTGTTATGTAACTTTTGAAAATGGACTTATTGCCGGTAATGTTGCTGCAACACAGCTCCAAGCTATGGGTGGCGGTATAGTTACAGTCAATTCTTCCGGTAATGGAGTTGTTCAATATAATGGCGTTACTCATATGGAAATGGGCAATGGCAGTTCGGTTGATATGAACCTTAATAATAATGAATCTTACTGGAATTTAACCGGCAACAGTGAGATGCGCGATTTTAATATTGCCAATAATGCATTGCTTGATATGACTAAAGATAGTGGGGCAAATAGCATACTTTATGTAACCGGAGATATGAAAGGTGACAACGGCATTATTAAAATGGATGTTGACGCAACTGAAGCTGCAAATAATGACAGCTTAATTGTTGCAGGTACACATAGCGGAACACATTATATCAATTTAAATGTTATTAATGGCAGTGAAAATAGTGATGCTGTTGTTGGCAAAGTATTGGTAAATGTTGCTAATGAAACAGGCGAGTTTAAAGCAAATGATGTAGAAGGCGCATTGTATTGGAACAGTTTTGAATTAGAAGCTGTAGAAAGCGAAGTAGCTGGTTATGATAAAGATTGGAAAATTTCAGCAGTAAACCAAAAAGCTGATGCTACTACCTCCGTCGATACCATTATTGGCGCAAACGCTTTGAACTATCACACATGGCGTGCGGAAAACGACCAGCTTATGCGCCGCATGGGTGAGCTGCGCAATAATAACGGCGACGAGCAGGGCGCATGGTTCCGCGTGCATGGCAGCAAAATAAGCCATGACGACATTGCCGGTTTTGAAAATAAATATACCACTTATGAACTTGGTTACGACCAGCTTACCAAAGAAACAAAAGACATGGTGCGTTATACCGGCGCAGCTTTAAGCTATACCGACGGCAGCAGCAGCTACGACAGCGGCAATGGCGAAAACCACAGCAAAGCGCTTAGCTTTTATAATACAGACCTTTACCGCAGCGGACACTACCTTGATTTGGTATTTAAGTATGCCAATATGGATAATGATTTTAGTGTATTTGATACTGCGGGACAAAAAATAACTGGTGAATACAAAAATACCGGCATCAGCGTAAGCGCAGAATACGGACGCAAAAACGAATTGAAACATGGCTGGTATGTTGAACCGCAGGCACAGTTAACGCTTGGCTACTTTGGCGGTGATGAATACGAAACCAGCAACGGTATCAGCGTAGACCAGAGCGGCATTGCCAGTGTGCTTGGGCGTGTAGGTTTCAATATCGGCAGAGAACTTGGCAACAGCGGCGTAATTTATGCCAAAGCCAACCTGCTGCACGAATTTGCAGGCGATTATGATATTGATATGTATGACAGCGCAGGTAACCATCGCGCCGAAAGCGCAAGCTTTAACGACACATGGTTTGAATATGGCGTAGGCGCAGCATTAAAGACCGGCAAAAACAACCACCTGTATTTTGACTTTGTAAAAACCGCAGGCGGCGATTTTGAAAAAGACTGGCAGTGGAATGCCGGTATGCGCTGGACGTTTTAGCTGAGTCGCCATTTAGTGACGAGCTGAAAGCGAAGTCAATAAATGTGCCAGCGAAGCATGCAAATTTTGCGATTGAATAAAGAGCAAAATTTACGAACCTTATAAATGTGTTAAGTAACTGCCTGCAAACGTGTTAACTTATCTTAAATTAAAGTCTGTCCAATCTTTCCCACGTATGTTTGCGGGCAGTTCTTTATAAAGTTGTAAAAAATAAAAGAGGGTTTTTAAGCCCTCTTTTAATAAATGAAGAAATTGATATTGACTTATAAATTATGAGATGAGGTGAAAATAATGGAGCAGGAAATCCCTATGAAAAATGTGCTTTTAAAAGATGCTGTGGGTGATGGGAAAATAGAGTATTGCCTTTATAATCCACGTAATAAAAACGGTATACAGACATGGGAATTAAAAGTATTAAATACCGATGGCACACGCAAGGTTATTATAGTGCGTGATTATGGTTTTCAGGTGCAGAAAGACCAGATCCAAATAAATCCGTTTAAAACGCGCGCTGAACGCAATACGGAAATTAACCGTCTTTACCACGAAGAAGGCTTGTCGCAGGTCTTCCTCGGCAATTTGTTTAATATCAGCCAGCCTTCGGTATCGCTTATTGTGAATGGAAAATAACCGATATATTTGAAGATACGTCCCAAAACTGCAAAACATGATACAATAGCCGGGGTAAAATTGCTGCCCCGGTTTTATTGGTTTTAAGTAAAAGCACTATGTTTGTGACAGAAACACACGGTAAAATGCGTAGCTATACACAAAACAAAAATCTTTTAAAAACGGACAAAAATAAAAATCTATCAAAATTTAACAAAAATGCTGAAAAAATATTGAAAATCTGTATGTAAAATTAAAAAAATCATTGACAAAAATGTAAAAAATTATTACAATGGTGAACAAGATAGTTGCGGGGCAGTTTTTTAAGCAATGAGGGGAGAGCTTAACTGCCTACAGCGGCATAATTTATTTTAACGAAAAGGGGAAAGACACATGAAGAAATGGAAAAAATTTACAAGTGCCTGCCTGGTTGCAGCATTAAGCGCAACTTTGCTCGCAGGCTGCGGCGGAGAAAAGAAGGAACAGGCAGCTGCCAATTCTAACAGCTATGTAATCGGCGCAAGCTTTGAGCTGACCGGCAACGTTGCCAACTACGGCAAATCCACGCTGTCCGGCTTGAAACTGGCTGTTGACCAGGTTAACAAAGCAGGCGGCGTTAACGGCAAACAGCTTGTTGTTGTTGAAAGCGACAACAAATCCGAGCCTGCCGAATCCGGCAACTCCGTAACCAAACTTATTACTCAGGATAAAGTTGTGGCTGTTGTTGGCCCTGCTACCAGCGGCTGCGTATTTGCTGCTACCCCGGTTGTAACCAGCAATAAAGTACCTCTTATCGCACCGTGCGCTACCGCACCGGCAATTACCGTTGATAACGGCCAGGTTAAGGAATTCATCTTCCGCGCCTGCTTCATCGACCCGTTCCAGGGCCGCGTAATGGCTGAATTTGCCGACAAGACTTTGGGCGTTAAAAACGTAGCAATTCTGCATGACGCTTCCAGCGATTATTCCAAAGGCCTTGCAGAAGTATTTGAAAAAACCTTGAACGAAAAAGGCGGCAAGGTTGTTGCCAAAGAAGCATTCCTTGCTAAAGATATCGACTTCAAAGCTGCTCTGACCAAAATCAAAGCTGCTAATCCGGAAGCAATCTACATCCCCGGTTACTATGAAGAAGTTGCCAAAATTGTTAAACAGACCCGTGAACTTGGTTTGAATGTTCCGCTTATCGGCTGCGACGGCTGGGACAGCCCGAAACTTGTTGAAATCGCAGGCCCCGAAGCTTTGAACAATACCTACTTCTCCAGTGCTTTCTCTGTTCAGGATAAAACCGAATCCGTTCAGAAATTCATTGCCGACTACAAAGCAATGTACCAGAAAGACCCGGATATCTTCTGCATGCAGGGTTATAACGCAGGCCTCGTTCTTGCCGATGCCCTTAAACGTGCAGGAGACGGCGCTGACGGCAC
Source organism: uncultured Phascolarctobacterium sp. (assembly GCA_949287345.1). GTDB lineage: Bacteria > Bacillota > Negativicutes > Acidaminococcales > Acidaminococcaceae > Fusicatenibacter_A. The sequence continues at coordinate 11,341 of CASEGD010000002.1, forward strand.
CAAACTTGCAGCAGCTATTGCAGCTACCAAAGACCTGCCGGTTGCAAGCGGCAAGCTGACCTATGATAAAGACCACAACCCGATTATCGCTGCCATCATCATCGAAATGAAAGACGGCGTACAGAGCTTCAAAGAAAAAATTGCCCTGTAATTAACACAAAAAATATAGAAATTAAATTATAATTTAAACTGTTTTGCTTTTCGTAGTCCGGGAACTGTTGTTTCAGGTTTCCGGACTATTTTAAAAATAAAATGAAACACAAATGAGGGGGAATTTAATATGAAAAGGGTATCCAAAGCTTTAGCGGCTTTAGTTTGTGCTTCGCTGTTAACTGCGGGTTTAACCGGCTGCGGCGGTGAGAAAAGCGCCGATACCATTAAGGTGGGCGCTAACCTTGAGCTGACCGGCGGCAGTGCGACTTTTGGCATTTCGTCCAAAAACGCGATTGACCTGGCGTTTAAGGAGCTTAACGACAAGGGCGGCATTAACGGCAAAAAGCTGGAGCTGGTTGTTGCGGATAACAAATCCGAAGCGGCGGAAGCTGCCAACGCCATGCAGAAGCTGATTTCTCAGGACAATGTTGTGGCGGTTATCGGGCCGAACCTTTCTTCTTCGGTAATTGCGGCTTCGGCAATCAATAACGGCGCCAAAGTGCCGGATATTACGCCGATGGGCACCAACCCGAACATCACGGTAGACCCGGCCACCGGCAAAACAAGGGATTTTAACTACCGCACCTGCTTTATTGACCCGTTCCAGGGAACTGTAATGGCAACCTTTGCCAAGGATAACCTGAATGCTGGCAGTGCGGCGATTTTGATTGACAATTCTTCCGACTATGCCAAAGGTTTGGCGCAGTTCTTTAAAGAGAACTTTGTTAAAAACGGCGGCACGGTTACTGCGGAAGAATCTTACCTGCAGAAGGATACTGATTTTAAAGCAACTTTAACCAAAATTAAAGCAGGCAATCCGGACTTTTTATATGTGCCGGGTTATTATCAGGAAGTTGGCATGATTGTTAAACAGGCGCGCGAGCTGGGCATGAGGATGCCGATTGCCGGCGGCGACGGCTGGGACAGTGCGAAACTGCCGGAGATTGCAGGCGCTGCTTCTTTGAACAACACTTATTTTTCCAGCCTGTATTCGCCTGACGATGCTTCCGATATCAACAAAAACTTTGTAGCTGCGTACGAAAAAGCCTACGGCAGCAAGCCGGACGTTTTTGCGGCACTGTCTTACGATTCGGCGCTTCTGGTTGCTGAAGCCATTAAAAATGCAGGCAGCGCTGAACCTGCTAAAATCAGCGAGGCGCTGGCAAAAATTAACGGTTTCCAGGGCGTATCGGGCACCGTAACCTTCGACGCACAGCACAACCCTGTTAAGAGTGCCGTTATTCTGGAATATGTTGACGGCAAACAGGCTTTAAAGACGAAAATTAATCCTTGATAACCAATAAATTATTTTGTTTTAACAGAAAGGCTGCGGTTTGGCCACAGCCTTTCGTTATTTTGCTTAAAGCGCCTGCCACGGCGCGGCAGGCTTAAATTTGTGAATGGGAGGAAATTTTATGGATATGGGTTCGCTTCTGCACCAGTTTTTGCAGCAGCTGATTAACGGTATCTCGCTGGGCAGTATTTACGCGCTGATTGCCCTTGGCTATACCATGATTTACGGCATCCTGAAGCTGATTAACTTTGCCCACGGCGATATTTACATGCTGGGCGCGTATTTCGGCTTTGTGGCTACCACGATGCTGGGCTTTTCGTTTGTGCCGGCGATTATTTTTGCCATGGTTGGCGCGGCCATTGCCGGTATCATTATTGAACGTATTGCTTACCGACCGATGCGCAACGCACCGCGTATTGCCATTTTAATTACCGCTATCGGCGTTTCGTTTTTGCTTGAATACGGCATGATGCTGATTGCCACTCCGCAGCCGCGCACTTTCCCGGCTGTATTTGCTGCCGATGTTTATCATTTCGGCCCGCTGGTAGTTAACAGCCAGCAGATTGTTATCCTTGTAAGTGCAATTATCTTAATGGCTATTTTAACTTACATCGTGCAGTACACCAAAATCGGCAAAGCCATGCGCGCCGTATCCTTCGATACCGACGCTGCCCGTTTGATGGGCATTAACATCGACCGCGTCATTTCCGCAACCTTCGCGCTGGGCTCTGCCCTTGCAGCGGCAGGTGGCGTGCTGGTCGGCATTTACTACAACTCCATCGACCCCTTAATGGGCATGGTGCCGGGCATTAAGGCCTTCGTTGCCGCAGTTTTGGGCGGCATCGGCATTATCCCGGGCGCAATGGTCGGCGGCATTATCCTCGGCGTTGTAGAGGCCATGGTCAGCGGCTTTATTTCTTCCACGTTCCGCGACGCGGCGGCCTTCGGCATTTTGATTATCATTCTTCTGTACAAGCCTGCCGGCATTTTCGGCAAGAATGTACGCGAGAAAGTGTAGGTGGCAGCTATGAATATTCTCCGCAAATCAGATTTAAAAAGAATAGTAGCCTGCGCCATTTTGTTCGCCGCAGTGCAGGGCCTGTTGTTTGCTGAAATCATCGGCCCGTTCTGGGAACTGAATATCGTTCTTATCTGCATCAACATTATTCTGGCGGTAAGTCTTAACCTTATCAACGGCTACACCGGCCAGTTCTCCATCGGCCATGCCGGATTTTTGGCTGTCGGCGCTTACACCGGCGCTATTATGACGGTTAAGCTGGGCTTCCCGTTTGAGGTTGCGCTTGTTGTCGGCACTGTTGCCGCTGGTTTTTTGGGCTTTTTAATCGGTCTGCCGACTTTAAGGCTTAACGGCGACTATCTTGCTATCGCAACGCTGGGCCTTGGCGAAATTATCCGTATCTGCATCCTGAACATCGACTATGTGGGCGGCGCTTCCGGTTTGATGGGCATTCCCCGTTTTACCACCTTCGCATGGGTGTTCTGGATTATGATTTTCGTAATCTTCTTTATCAAAAACTTTAAAAATTCGTCCTATGGGCGCTGCTGCCTTGCTATCCGCGAGAACGAAATTGCAGCGGATACCATGGGCATCGACACTACCAAATACAAGGTAATGGCGTTTACGCTGGGCGCTGCCTTTGCGGGCACGGCGGGCGTATTGTTCTCGCATTATTTCTATATCGCGCATCCGGCGTCCTTTACCTTTATGCGTTCTTTCGATATTTTAACGATGGTTGTTCTGGGCGGCCTCGGTTCCATGACCGGTTCTATCACCGGCGCGGTGCTGCTGACCTTTATCTCCGCTTACCTTGCGGAATATCCGGAATGGCGCATGATTATTTATTCCGCTACGATGATTGTCCTGATGCTGCACCGTCCGCAGGGGCTGTTTGGCAATAAGGAATTGAGCATGAAGATGTTTGGATTGGGAGGTGGCAAAGATGGAAGAACTGCTGAAAGTAAATGATATTTCCATGGTTTTCGGCGGTTTGCGTGCCGTCTCCAACTTCAGCATGACGATTAACAAGGGCGAGCTGATTGGCCTTATCGGCCCTAACGGCGCCGGTAAAACAACGGCGTTTAACATGATTACCGGCGTTTATACGCCGACCGAAGGCGAGATTATTTTTAACGGCACCAAAACCAGCGGCAAAAAATCCTATCAGGTAACGCAGCTGGGCATGGCGCGTACCTTCCAGAATATCCGCCTGTTCTCTGAGCTTTCCGTTATCGACAACGTAAAGGTTGCCTACAACATGCACGTTAAATACGGTTTGGTTGAAGCAATCGGCCGCTTCGGGCGCTATTTTGACGAGGAAGACAAAATTACCGAAATGGCAATGGATTTGCTGAAAATCTTCCATCTGGAAGACAAGGCGGACGAGCTTGCCAAAAACCTGCCTTACGGCGAGCAGCGCCGTCTGGAAATCGCGCGTGCGCTGGCAACAGGGCCGAAGCTTTTGCTTTTGGACGAACCGGCGGCTGGCATGAACCCGCAGGAAACGAAAGAACTGATGGAGCTTATCCGCTGGATACGCGAAAAATTTGATCTGGCAATCCTTTTGATTGAACATGATATGGGCCTTGTTATGGGCGTGTGCGAACGCATTTACGTTTTGGAATACGGACTGTGCATTGCAAACGGCACGCCGGACGAAATCAAGCATAACAAGCGCGTTATCGAAGCATATTTGGGCGAGGAGGTACTGTAATGTTAAAGGTCAGCAATCTTGATGTATACTATGGTGCCATCCACGCCATTAAGGATGTCAGCCTTGAAGTGCCGGACGGGGAAATCGTTACCCTTATCGGCTCCAACGGTGCGGGCAAAAGCACAACGCTGCATACCATTTCCGGTTTAATCAAGCCGAAAAACGGCAGCATTGTTTTTGAAGACACCGATATTACCGGCATGGCGGCGCATAAAATCGTCGGCATGGGGCTGTGCCAGGTGCCTGAAGGCCGCCACGTTTTTGCCAACATGACGGTTATGGAAAACCTTGAGCTGGGCGCTTACCTGCGCAGCGATAAGGCAGGCATTGCCGAAGATATGGATAAAATTTTCCAGAAATTCCCGCGCCTTCTGGAACGTAAAACGCAGGTTGCCGGTACGCTTTCCGGCGGCGAGCAGCAGATGCTTGCCATGGGGCGCGCGCTGATGAGCCGTCCGCGCCTGCTCCTTCTGGACGAACCTTCTATGGGCCTTGCCCCGTTGCTTGTTAAGGAAATTTTTAATATAATAAAAGAAATAAACGAAAGCGGGACAACCGTGCTGCTGGTAGAACAGAACGCCAACATGGCGCTGTCCATCGCCGATAAGGCGTACGTGCTTGAAACCGGGCGCATTGCGCTGGCAGGCACCGCGCAGGAACTGGCAAGCAGCGAAGCGGTCCGCAAAGCATATCTGGGCGGCTGATGCCGGAGGAGGATTTGTTATGTTAGTTAAAGAGTTTATGACCAAAGACGTTATTACCACGAACGAAGATAAAAACATGCTGGAAGTAAGGGAGCTTATGCGCAACACCGATAAGCGCCGCCTGCCCGTTGTGGACGACATTAACCGTGTGCGCGGCATTATTACCGACGCCGACGTAAGCCGTACTTCCCCGACCGACGCTACGACGCTTTCCCGCTACGAAGCCAACTACCTTCTGGGCAAGCTGAAAGTACACGACGTTATGACCAAAAACGTCATCACCGTACACGAGGACAGCGGCGTTGAGGACGCAGCCTATATGCTGTACAAAAATAAAATCAATGCTTTGCCGGTAGTTAACGACGAAAACAAACTGTGCGGCATTATCACCGACAGCGATATTTTCCGCGCGTTTGTTGATATTATGGGCCTGGCACGCACCAGCACCCGTATTACCATCGATGTTACCGATAAAGTGGGCGTGATCGCCGATATCGGCGCAATGTTCCGCGACAACGGCATCAACATCATCAGCATCGTGGCAAAACCGGAAACCGATGTGAAAACCGAGCTTACCATCCGCGCGGAGCTGGGCGGCAAGGGTTTGGAAATCATCGAGCAGCTGCGTGAAGCAGGCTACTATGTAACCGATATTACCAACGTAAAAAGCAGAGGCTGAGATGGAACCGAAAAGCTTTAAGGTGGGCGACGTGGTAAAGATGAAAAAGCCCCACCCGTGCGGCAGTTACGAATGGGAGATTTTGCGCACGGGCATGGACTTTGGCATTAAGTGCCGCGGCTGCGGGCATTTTGTAATGCTGGCGCGCCCAAAATTTGAAAAAGCCGTAAAAGCAATTGTTACGGCAGAAGCTGAAAAATGACGATAAAGGCGGTATGGCGGCATACCGTCTTTTTATTTCACAGTGAATTTACAAACGCCAAAGCAGGAAAATACCGCCATGCGCAGAAAAATAGTTAAGTATGGAAAAGAGGTAGTTTATGGAAGCGCTGGAAAGACTTGCCGCGACAATAGAAAACGGGCATCAGCGTGTTATTTGAGGTAAGAGCGGCAAAACTTGGCTGGCAGCCGGGCGATGTGTGCTTCCCCGGCGGCAGGGCGGAATGCAGTGACGACAGCTTTGCGGCAACGGCACTGCGCGAAACCTGCGAGGAGCTGGGGCTTGACGCAGAAGACGTGCTGCTTACCGGCGGGCTGAACTACCTTGTGACGCACATGGGACCGATTATTCACCCCTATGTGGGCTGTATAAAAGATATCGACAAAATCAATTTTAATAAAGACGAAGTGGACGAAATTTTTACCGTGCCGCTGGCGTTTTTGATTGATAATCCGCCGCGCGTGGCACATATGGAACTGGCCAACAAGGCGGGCGAAGATTTTCCGTTTGACCTGCTTCCGCGCCAGCCGCGCGAATGGCGCAAACGCAAAGGTTACAGCGTTTATTTTTACGAATACGGCGGGCACGTCATCTGGGGTTTGACGGCGCGTATTCTGCACGGATTTTTAAACAGGTTTGCCGCACAGCTTAAAGCGGCGTTAGAGGGGGAAGCATCTTGC
>CASEGD010000003.1 GCA_949287345.1 uncultured Phascolarctobacterium sp.
TAGAACTGATTACCCCGATCGCTATCGAACAGGGCCTGCGCTTTGCAATCCGCGAAGGCGGCCGTACCGTTGGCGCCGGTGTTGTAACCGAAATCGAAGGTAAATAATTTTATAAGGATCCCATCATAAAATAGATCCCGTTATGAGGGGCTGAAAACCGCCCCTCATATTGTTATGTTTGTTTGTATGGCCCTGCGATGATGTGAGAGGTTGCTTGCCTGTTCAGACAGGGAGATTTTCACGGAGTATGTCCGTTCTTAGAAACTGGGCGATTAGGAGGAAATGTTTTAATGTCGAAATCACAGAAAATCAGAATACGCCTCAAAGCGTATGACCACAAAGCACTTGACCAGAGTGCTGCCAAAATCGTGGAAACTGCGAAACGTACCGGTGCTCAGGTTTCCGGCCCGATTCCGCTTCCTACCGAAAAAAACATCTATACGATTCTGCGTTCCCCGCATGTTAACAAAGACAGCCGTGAGCAGTTTGAAATGCGTACTCACAAACGTCTTGTAGACATTCTGGAACCGACCGCGAAGACCGTTGATTCTTTGATGCGTCTTGATCTTCCCGCCGGCGTAGATATCGAGATTAAACTGTAAGGAGGAGGTGCGAGAATGGCTAAAGGAATCTTAGGTAAAAAAATCGGTATGACTCAGATTTTTGAAGCTGACGGCAGATTGATTCCGGTAACTGTAATTGAAGCCGGCCCCTGCGTTGTCATTCAAAACAAAACCGAAGAAAAAGACGGCTACAATGCTGTACAGCTTGGCTTCGGCGAAGTAAAAGAAAAACATACCACGAAACCGATGAAGGGCCATTTTGACAAAGCAGGTGTTGCTCCTGTTAAATTTGTCAAAGAATTGCGTTTGTCTGCTCCTTCTGAATTTACAGTAGGCGATAAAATTTGCTGCGACATCTTCGCTGCTGGCGAACTGGTTGATGCAACCGGTATTTCCCGCGGTAAAGGTTTTGCAGGTACCATTAAACGCCACAATTTCGCTCGTGGTCCTATGAAACACGGTTCCAAATCTCATCGTGAACCTGGCTCCATGGGTCCCATGTACTCCGGTCCTGGCGGCCGCGTTATCAAAGGTAAAAAACTGCCTGGACGTATGGGTAATGCTCAAGTAACCGTTCAACGCTTAACCGTAGCTAAAGTTGACGCTGAACGCAATCTTATTCTGGTTAAAGGTTCCATTCCGGGAGCTGCCGGTTCTTTCGTTGTAGTTAAAGAAACCGTAAAACCCAATAAGAAATAAGAACATAAGCGAAAGAAAGGAGGATGCTTCTAATGCCGAAGTTATCAGTATATAATATCTCCGGTCAACCTACCGGTGAAGAAATAGAATTAAATGAAGTTGTGTTTGGCGTAGAGTTCAACGAAGCTGTTGTACATCAGGCAATCGTTATGCAGCACGCTAACCAGCGCCAGGGCACTGCTGCTACCAAAACCCGCGGCCTTGTTCGCGGCGGCGGTCGCAAACCTTGGAAACAGAAAGGCACCGGCCGTGCACGCAGCGGTTCTACCCGTTCTCCTCTGTGGGTAGGCGGCGGCACCGTATTCGGACCGCAGCCCCGCAGCTACGACAAAAAAATGCCGCGTAAAGCACGCCGCCTGGCAATCCGCTGCGCACTGAGCGCAAAAGTTGCTGCCGGTGAAATGGTAGTGGTTGACGGCCTTGCATTCGATGCACCGAAAACCAAAAACGTTGTTAACATGCTCGCTGCATTTGACGCTGCAGACAAAAAAGCTCTTATCATTACCAATGGTGAAAACGAAAACGTTGAGCTTTCTTCCCGCAACATGCCGAAAGTAACCGCACTTTCCAATGCATGCCTGAACTGCTTCGACTTGCTCAACAACAACAAAGTATTCCTGGCTAAAGATGCTATTGCCAGAATTGAGGAGGTGCTCGCATAATGGCAACCAATCCTCGCGATTTATTAATCCGCCCTGTAATCACCGAAAAAACTTCCATGATGATGCAGGATAACAAATATACCTTTAAAGTGCCTCTTACTGCTAACAAAACTGAAATCAGACAAGCGGTAGAGAAAATTTTTAACGTAAAAGTTGAAAAGGTAAACACCGTGCGCGTACTTGGCAAAACCAAACGCATGGGCAAATACGTTGGCAAACGTTCCGACTATAAGAAAGCTATCGTGAAGCTGGCTGAAGGCAATACGATTCAAATTTTCGAAGGAATGTAATTTAACGTAATAAGGAGGTAAAATTAAATGGCTATTAAAAGCTTTAATCCGTATTCTCCTTCGAGACGCTTCATTACAGTGTCTACCTTCGAAGAGATTACGACCGATAAGCCGTACCGTCCGCTTGTTGAAAAACTCAACAAACATGCTGGACGCAACAACACCGGCAAAATGACCGTTCGCCATCAGGGCGGCGGCGTTAAAAGACTGTATCGTATCATCGACTTCAAACGCACCAAAGACGGTATCCCGGCTCGCGTTGCTACCATCGAATACGATCCTAACCGTAATGCACGCATAGCTCTCGTTAACTATGTAGACGGTGAAAAACGCTACATCATCGCTCCGCTTGATTTGAAAGTAGGCGACATGATTGAAAGCGGCCCGGAAGCTGATATCAAAATCGGCAACTGCCTGCCGCTGAAAAATATTCCGCTTGGCACCACCGTGCACAATGTTGAATTGAAAATCGGCAAAGGCGGCCAGATGGCACGCAGCGCCGGCGCTTCCGCTCAGTTGATGGCTAAAGAAGGCGATTACGCACTTCTCCGTCTGCCTTCCGGCGAAATCCGCAAAGTTCATATCAACTGCCGTGCTACTATCGGCCAGGTTGGCAACATTGATTTTGAAAACATTACCATCGGTAAAGCCGGCCGCAGCCGTTGGCTGGGCATCCGTCCTGCAAACCGCGGCGTAGTAATGAACCCGAACGACCATCCGCATGGCGGTGGCGAAGGCCATTCTCCTGTCGGCCGCAAACGCCCTGTTACTCCTTGGGGCAAATGTGCTTTCGGTACTCGTACCCGCAAGCAGAAAAAAGCTTCCAGCAAGCTGATTGTAAAACGCAGAACGAAATAATTAGCAGGTTAAAGAAAGGAGGCCCAAATAGTGTCCAGATCAATCAAAAAAGGACCTTATGTGCATGAAAGTCTTCTGAAGAAGATTGAAGCCATGAACGCTTCTAACGATAAAAAAGTTGTAAAGACCTGGTCTCGCAGCTCCACTATTCTTCCGGAATTTTTAGGACATACGATTGCCGTTCATGACGGCCGTAAACATGTGCCTGTATTCATTACCGAAGATATGGTTGGCCATAAATTGGGAGAATTCGCTCCCACCCGTACTTACAAAGGTCATGCCGATAAAAGTACGGCTTTAAAATAAGGGGAAAGGGGGCAGATAGCATGGAAGCAAAAGCAGTTGCAAAATATGTTCGTATCGCGCCGCGCAAATTGCGCATCGTGATTAACCTTATCCGCGGCAAATCCGTGGGTGAAGCATTCGCGATCCTCAAATACACCCCGAAAGTTGGGTCTGAGGTAATCGAAAAAGTACTGCGCAGCGCAGTAGCAAATGCAGAGCATAATTTCGACATGAACGTAGACGACCTGGTAGTATCCACCTGCTTCGTGGACCAGGGTCCTACCATGAAAAGAATTCATCCGCGTTCCCGCGGACAAGCGTTCAAAATTTTGAAACGCTCCAGCCACGTTACCGTAGCAGTTAAAGAAAAATAATATCCCGAAGAAGGAGGGAAACGATAGTGGGTCAAAAAGTTAATCCGCATGGTCTGCGTGTGGGCATCATTAAAGGTTGGGATTCCAAATGGTATGCCGACAGAGACTATGAAAAATTCCTGTTAGAAGATATCAAAATCCGTGAATTTATAAAAGACAAACTGTTCTTATCCGGTATTTCCAAAGTAGAAATCGAACGTGCTTCCAACAGAGCGCGCATTTCTATCCACACCGCTAAACCCGGTATGGTAATCGGCCGTCAGGGCAGCAACATCGAATTGCTTAAAAACGATTTGAAAAAAATGACTGACAGCGTAATCGACATCAATATCGTTGAGGTTAAAACCCCGGATATGGACGCAACCTTGGTTGCAGAAAACATCGCTTCTCAGCTCGAACGCCGTATCGCTTTCCGCCGCGCTATGAAACAGTGCGTAGGCCGTACCATGCGTATGGGCGCTAAAGGCATCAAAGTACAGGTTGGCGGCCGTCTTGGCGGTGCAGAAATTGCCCGCAGCGAAAGCTACCGCGAAGGAAGCATTCCTCTGCATACCCTGCGTGCCGACATTGATTATGGTACCGCAGAAGCACATACCACTTACGGCCGTATCGGCGTAAAAGTATGGATTTATAAAGGTGAAGTCCTTCCTGAAAGTAAAGAAGTAGCAAAAGCTGCTCCGACGAAGGAGGCATAAGTTAATGTTATTACCGAAGAGAGTTAAACATCGTAAACAGCACAGAGGCCGTATGACCGGCCGTGCAATGCGCGGCAATAAAATTGCCCATGGCGATTACGGTCTGGTAGCACTTGAGCCGGCCTGGATCACCAACCGTCAGATTGAAGCAGCACGTATTGCTATGACCCGTTACATTAAACGTGGCGGTCAGGTATGGATTCAGATTTTCCCTGACAAACCGATTACCGCTAAACCGGCTGAAACCCGTATGGGTAGTGGTAAAGGCTCCCCGGAATACTGGGTAGCAGTTGTTAAACCCGGCCGCGTAATGTTTGAAATGAACGGTGTATCCGAAGAAGTCGCTAAAGAAGCTATGCGTCTTGCTAGCCACAAACTGCCGATTAAGACAAAATTTGTGACCCGCGCACAGCAAGAAGCTGAAGCTGCCGCACAGGAAAAGGGTGGTGAAGCTTAATGAAAACCGCAGAAATCCGTGAAATGTCTGCTGCTGAATTAGACAACAAGCTGGCAGGTTTAAAAGAAGAACTCTTCAACCTGCGTTTTCAAATGGCAACCGGACAATGTGAAAACCCGATGAAAATTCACGAAATCAAAAAGTCCATTGCCCGTATCAAAACCATTCAGCGCCAGCGTGAATTAAACGCCTGAGTGTGTTTGAAGTATGAAGAAGGAGGAAACAGTTGTGACCGTTGAAAGAAATTCGCGTGTTACCCGTATTGGTAAAGTAGTAAGCGACAAAATGCAGAAAACCGTAGTTGTTGCTGTTGAGCGTTTTGTTCAGCATCCGCTTTACAAAAAAGGTGTTCAACATACTATCAAATTCAAAGCTCATGATGAAAATAACGAAGCGCATGTTGGCGATACTGTCCAAATTATGCAGACCCGCCCGTTGTCCAAAGATAAATGCTGGCGTGTTATTGAAATTTTAGAGCGTGCAAAATAATGAATTCTGCCGATTTTATTGATTGGCAAGGGAGGTAAAACCATGATCCAACAACAGACTATTCTTAATGTCGGCGACAACACCGGCGCTAAGAAAGTTATGTGCATCCGCGTATTGGGCGGTTCCTACCGTAAATATGCTAATATTGGCGACGTAATCGTGTGTGCTGTAAAAGATGCATCACCCGGTGGCGTTGTAAAAAAAGGTGACGTTGTAAAGGCAGTTGTTGTTCGTTCAGCTAAGGGTGTCCGCCGTCCGGATGGTTCTTACATCCGCTTCGACGAAAATGCGGCAGTTGTAATCAAAGACGACAAAACTCCGCGCGGAACCCGCATCTTCGGGCCTGTTGCCCGCGAACTCCGTGAAAAAGACTTTATGAAAATCATTTCTCTGGCACCTGAAGTGCTGTAAGAAATCTGATTGAGCACATAAGGAGGTGTACCTGAATGACAGCTGTAAAAATGCACGTCAAAAAAGGCGACAAAGTTCTGGTACTGTCCGGTAAGGACAAAGGCAAAGAAGGTAAAATTATCCTGGCTATGCCTAAAAAATCCAAAGTTGTCGTTGAAGGCGTAAATAAAGTAAAACGTCACACTAAACCGACTCAGACCAACCCGCAGGGCGGCATCATTGTTAAAGAAGCTCCGCTGGCTTCCGCAAAAGTAATGCTCGTTTGCCCGCACTGCCAGAAACCGACCCGTATTAAAAAAGTTGAAGTTTCCGGCAGCTATGTAAGAGCCTGCAAAAAATGTGGCGAAGTAATAGATAAATAATCCGGGAAAGGAGGAAATGTTTGAATGGCAAACACCAGATTGCAAGAAAAATATTTGTCTGAAGCCGTTAAAGGCCTGATGGACAAATTTAACTATAAAAACGTTATGGAAATTCCTAAAATCGAGAAAGTTGTCATCAATATGGGCGTTGGCGAAGCAGTTGGCAACAGCAAAGCTCTGGAATCTGCAGTTGCAGACCTGACCGTAATCTCCGGCCAGAAACCGGTTATTACCAAAGCTAAAAAATCCATCGCAGCTTTTAAACTGCGTCAGGGCATGCCGATCGGTGCAAAAGTAACCCTTCGCGGCGACCGCATGTACTACTTCCTCGACAAACTGATGAACATCGCACTGCCTCGTGTACGTGACTTCCGCGGTGTTAGCCCGACTGCATTCGACGGCCGCGGCAACTATGCACTTGGCTTGAAAGAACAATTGATTTTCCCGGAAATTGACTACGACAAGATTGATAAAGTACGCGGAATGGATATCATCATTGTTACGACCGCTAAGACTGATGAGGAAGCAAGAGAATTGCTGAGAATCCTCGGAATGCCGTTCAGCGCATAAGTTAGGAGGGAATACTTTGGCTAAGAAAGCCTTGATTGAAAAGTGGAATAAAGAGCCGAAATTTAAAGTACGCCGTTACAACCGCTGCAAAATTTGCGGCAGACCCCATGGTTATATGCGTAAATTTGGCATCTGCCGTATCTGCTTCCGTGAATACAGCTATCAGGGCGCTATTCCGGGAGTTACCAAAGCAAGCTGGTAAGACAGCATTTTAGGAAGGAGGGTATTAAAGTATGGTAATGACTGACCCGATTGCCGATATGCTTACCCGTATTCGTAACGCAAATTCGGTTCATCACGATAAAGTTGAAATCCCGTGCTCTAAAATCAAAGTGGCTATCGCTGAGATTTTAAAGAACGAAGGTTTTATAAAAGATTTTGAAGTAGTTGCTGACAATAAACAGAACGTTATCCGCGTCAGCCTGAAATATGGTGCCAACAAAGAGAAAGTTATTTCCGGCATTAAACGTATTTCCAAACCTGGCCTGAGAGTTTACTCTCAGAAAGACCAGCTGCCCAGAGTTCTCGGAGGTCTTGGCATTGCAGTAATCTCTACTTCCCAAGGCCTTATGACTGATAAAGCAGCACGCAAAGCCGGCCTCGGCGGCGAAGTGCTTGCATACGTCTGGTAATACTGAAAGATAGGAGGTGCTCATAAGTGTCTAGAATTGGTAAGCATCCAATTGCTGTGCCCGCTAACGTAACCGTTACCATCGAAAACAACTTCGTTACCGTTAAAGGGCCTAAAGGCGAACTTTCCCGCCAAATTTCCAAAGATATGAAACTTACCATGGAGGACGGCGTAATCACCGTTGAACGTCCGAGCGACGACAAAGAACATCGCTCCATGCACGGTCTGTCCCGTACTCTTATCAACAATATGGTTGTTGGCGTAACCGAAGGTTTTTCCAAAACTCTGGAAATCACCGGCGTAGGTTACCGTGCAGCTAAACAGGGTAACAATATCAACTTCACCCTTGGTTTTTCCCATCCCGTAATTAAAGAGCCGCCTGCTGGTATTACCTTTGAGGTTCCGGCTCCGAACAAAATCGTTGTAAGCGGCGCTGACAAAGAAAAAGTTGGTGCAGTTGCAGCAGAAATCCGCACTTTGCGTCCGCCTGAACCGTATAAAGGCAAAGGCATCCATTATGAAGGCGAACGTATCCGCCGTAAGATTGGTAAAGCAGGCGCTAAAGGCAAGAAGTAATTTCTAAAGGAAGGGAGTGAAACTCTTGCTTAACAAAGTTGATAAAAACGCGAAACGCCAGAAACGCCATCTGCGCGCCCGTCAGTTCATCTACGGCACCGCTGAAAGACCGCGTCTGAACGTATACCGTTCTCTGGCTAACATTTACGCCCAGGTTATTAACGACGAAACTGGCGAAACCATCGTTTCTGCCAGCACTGTTGAAAAAGATAGAAAAGCCAACTACGGCGGGAACGTAGAAGCTGCCCGCGAAATTGGCAAAGCCATTGCCGAAAGGGCTTTGGAAAAAGGCATTAAAGAAGTAGTATTTGACCGCGGTGGTTATCTTTACACCGGCCGTGTAGCAGCTCTTGCAGATGCAGCCCGTGAAGCTGGACTGCAATTCTAAAAGAAGGAGGAATAATAGTGGCTAATTTCAGAAATGAAGAAAGCGACTTGAAAGAGAAAGTCGTGTTCATCAACCGTGTTGCAAAGGTTGTTAAAGGCGGACGCCGTTTCTCCTTCTCTGCACTTGTTGTGGTAGGTGACGAAAACGGCCATGTTGGCATGGGCCTTGGCAAAGCGGCAGAAGTTCCCGAAGCTATTCGCAAGGGTGTAGAAGACGCTAAAAAGAATTTGATTAATGTTGCTTTGGTTGGTACAACCATTCCGCATGAATGCATCGGTGAGTTCGGCGCAGGCCGCGTATTTTTAAAACCGGCTGCAGAAGGTACCGGCGTTATCGCAGGTGGCCCTGTACGTGCCGTACTTGAACTGGCAGGCGTGCGTGACATCCTTACCAAATGCCAGGGTTCCAACAACCCGAATAACGTAGTTCGTGCAACCATTGAAGGTCTTCGTTCCTTAAAGAGTGCTGAAACGGTTGCTGCTCTCCGCGGCAAAACCGTTCAAGAAATTTTTGGCTAAGGAGGAAGCTCGATGCAACAACTTAAAGTTACGCTGACCCGCAGCCTTATCGGTTATCCGCAAGACCAGCGCATGACCGTAAAAGCTCTGGGCTTAGGAAAAATTAATTCTACTGCAATAAAAGACGATACCCCGGCAATCCGCGGTATGCTTCACAAAGTAAGACACCTTGTGAAGGTTGAAATCGTTGAAGCTTAATGCGAGGAGGTGCAACAGATGAATCTGCATGAATTATCACCTGCACCGGGTTCCAAAACCAAGCATGTACGCGTTGGCCGTGGTTTGGGTTCCGGTCTTGGTAAAACATCCGGCAAAGGCCAGAAGGGTCAGAAATCCCGTTCCGGCGGTGTAAAACGCCCTGGCTTTGAAGGTGGTCAAAGACCTTTGTATCTGCGTTTCCCGAAACGTGGTTTCTATAATAGATTCGGCTCCGATTATGTTGAAATCAATGTTGGCAGCCTTAACTGCTTTGAAGACGGCACTGTAGTTGAACCTGTAATGCTGATTGAATGCGGCATGATTAAAAACGTCCGCGACGGCGTTCGCATTCTCGGCAACGGTGAGCTGACCAAAAAACTTACCGTTCAGGCTATGGGCTTCAGCAAAACCGCTGAAGAAAAAATTATTGCAGCCGGCGGCAAAGTAGAGGTGATTTAAAGTGTTGTCAGCCCTCGCAAATCTTTCTCAAGTATCAGAACTCAGGCGTAAAATTCTTTTTACTCTTGCCATGTTCGTAGTTTTCAGGGCTGGAACACATATCCCTGTTCCGGGCGTTAACGCAAGCATGATCGAGCAGCTGTTTAACAGCGGCAACCTTCTCGGTTTGCTCGACATGTTCTCTGGCGGTGCCTTGAGCAAGTTTTCTGTTTTTGCGATGAGTATCACCCCGTACATCAATGCTTCCATTATCCTGCAGCTCCTCAAAGTCGTTGTTCCTACGCTGGAACAGTGGGGCAAAGAGGGCGTTGAAGGACAGAAGAAATTAACCAAAGTTACCAGATACGGTACGGTTGTTCTTGGTTTTATCCAGGCATTGGGTATGGCGTACGGTTTAAGGATGGCAATTAACAACCCGGGCATCTTCTCGATTCTCTTAATTGCTATTACCTTAACTGCCGGTACTGTATTTTTGATGTGGATTGGTGAGCAGATTACGGCCAAAGGCGTCGGCAACGGCATTTCGCTGATAATCTTCGCAGGTATCGTATCAAGGATTCCTGACGGGCTCAACGTAATCTACCAGTATTTACAGGCCGGTACTATCAACGCTTTAAATGTACTTTTATTCGCTGTTATTGCAGTTGCCATGATCGTCTTTGTAATTGCAATTACCCAGGGAATCAGAAAAGTACCGGTACAGTACGCTAAACGCGTGGTTGGCCGTAAAATGTACGGCGGCCATTCCAGCTACATTCCGCTGAAAGTTAACCAGGCCGGCGTAATTCCTATCATCTTCGCATCTTCCATCTTAATGTTCCCGGTAACCATCGGGCAGTTTGTGGACGTTGCATGGATTAAAACCGTTGCAGGCTGGTTTGCGTGGGGTTCCCCGCTGCAGACTACTTTGTATGTATTGATGATTTTGTTCTTCACATATTTCTATACTGCTGTAAGCATTAACATTAATGATGTGGCGGACAACCTCAAAAAATACGGCGGCTTTATCCCGGGCCTGCGCCCCGGTAAACCTACCAGCGATTATCTGGACAGAATAATGACCAGAATCACGCTTGCCGGTGCAATTTTCCTTTCGCTGATTGCGCTGATGCCTAACGTCATCGGCTGGATGACCGGCATTGAAGGCGTATACTTCGGCGGTACCGCGCTGTTAATCGTTGTTGGTGTTGCGCTTGATACCATGAAGCAGATTGAATCGCTCGTGCTCATGCGCCACTATCAAGGTTTTATGAAGTAGGAGGAATCAGGAAATGCATATTATTTTAATGGGACCTCCGGGTGCCGGTAAAGGCACTCAAGCAGAAAGATTAATTGCTGAGTTCAAAATCCCCCACATTTCCACCGGGGATATGTTCCGCGCAGCTGTTAAACAGGGCACGGAGCTTGGCAAAGAAGCAAAAAAATATATGGATGCCGGTCAGCTTGTTCCTGATATCGTAACCATCGGCATTGTCCGCGAGGGCCTTTCCAAACCGGAATGTGCAAACGGTTTCATCCTCGACGGCTTCCCGAGAACGGAAGAACAGGCAGTTGCACTGGACGGCATCATGAAAGACCTGGGCATAAAGATGACAGGCGTTATCAATATCGTAGTTCCCGATGCTGAGCTTGTTGGCAGGGTTACCGGCAGACGCATCTGCAAATCCTGCGGCGCTACTTACCATGTAGCGTTCAATCCCAGCAAAGTGGAAGGTATGTGTGATAAATGCGGCGGGACGCTTTATCAACGTGACGACGACAAGGAAGAAACAATAAAGAACCGTCTGGTTGCATATCACGACCAGACCGAGCCTTTAATAGAGTACTACAAAAAGCAGGGCTTATACCACGAAATCAACGGCATGCAGCCGATTGACAAAGTATATGCCGATGTTAAAGCTAGTCTCTCTGGCAACTGAGCAAGGAGGTATTGAGCGTGTCCAAACAAGACGTAATTGAGGTTGAAGGCACAATCTTGGAATCTTTGCCAAATGCCATGTTCCAGGTAAAATTGGAAAACGGCCATGTTATTCTGGCACACATATCCGGTAAGATACGTATGAACTTCATCAAAATTTTGCCTGGCGACAGGGTTACAGTGGAGCTTACTCCGTATGATCTGAACCGTGGAAGAATTACTTACCGTTTTAAATAAGCAAGACAGGCAAGAGGAGGTTAAAAAATGAAAGTCAGACCGTCTGTAAAGCCAATATGTGAAAAATGCAAAGTCATCAAACGTAAAGGCCATGTTATGGTAATCTGTGAAAACCCGAAACATAAACAAAAACAAGGATAAGAAGGAGGTGCGCTTTAATGGCACGTATTGCAGGTGTCGATTTACCGAGAGATAAACGTATTGAATACGCTTTACCTTACATCTATGGCATCGGACTTACTCTCTCGAGAGAGATTCTCGCAAAAACCGGTATCAACCCTGATACCCGCGTTCGCGATCTCACCGAAGAAGAAGTTGCTAAAATCCGTGAAACTCTTGACGCTGATTATAAAGTAGAAGGTGACCTCCGCCGTGAGGAATCCCTCAACATTAAACGTTTAATTGAAATTGGCAGCTACCGTGGCCGCAGACATCGTATGGGTCTGCCGGTTCGTGGCCAGAACACCAAAAACAATGCACGTACCCGCAAAGGTCCTAAACGTACTATTGCCGGCAAGAAGAAATAATCAGTGAAGGAGGGATAAACGAGTGGCTGGTAAAAAAGTTGTTCGCAACAAGAAAAAAGTTAGCAAAAATATCATCAACGGTGTAGCTCATATCCGTTCGACTTTCAATAATACTATCGTTACTATCGCTGATACCGAAGGTAATGTTCTTTCCTGGGCATCCGCAGGCGGCCTCGGTTTCCGCGGCAGCCGCAAAAGCACTCCGTTCGCTGCACAGATGGCTGCTGAAGAAGCAACCAAAGCAGCTATGGAACATGGCCTGAAACAGGTTGAAGTATATGTAAAAGGCCCCGGTGCCGGCCGTGAAGCCGCAATCCGCGCACTTCAGGCTGCTGGTCTTGAGGTTAACTCCATCCGTGACGTAACCCCGATTCCGCATAATGGCTGCCGTCCGCCGAAACGCAGAAGAGTATAATTGGAGGTGTAGCATAGATGGCAATTGATAGAACGCCTGTCCTCAAAAGATGCAGATCTTTGGGCTTAACTCCGGCATTTCTGGGCATTAGCAAAGAGTCTCACCGTCAGGCTAAACGCACTAACAGAAAAAAGAGTGAATATGGCATTCAGTTAACTGAAAAACAAAAAGCAAAATTTATTTATGGCCTGCTGGAAAAACAGTTCCGCGGCTATTATGACAGAGCTAAAAAAATGGAAGGCATCACCGGTGAAAACCTGCTTATCCTTCTGGAAAGAAGAATTGACAACGTGGTATTCCGCCTTGGTTTGGCTAACACCCGCCGTCAGGCCCGCCAGATTGTAAGACATGGCCATATCGCCGTTAACGGCAAACGCCTTGATATTCCTTCCGCTCTGGTAAAAGCAGGCGATGTTGTTTCCGTAATGGAAGGCAGCCGTTCCAAAGAATATTTCAAAGGCATGGCTGAAACTCTTGCCGGCAAAACCGTTCCGGCATGGTTGATTCAGGACGCTGAGAACCTCGGCGGCAAAGTTGACCGTTACCCGACTCGTGAGGAAATTGATGTTCCTATCGAAGAACATCTCATCGTTGAGTTGTACTCCAAATAATAGTTTGAACATCTATATGCCACTTTATATTGGGCGTATTGTGGTAATACGCAAAAGAAGGAGGCTTTCCATATGATCGAATTAGAAAAACCAAAAATGGTCACAGCTGATATCAGCGATGACGGGCGTTATGGTAAATTTGTTTGGGAGCCGCTTGAAAGGGGCTACGGCATTACTCTCGGCAACAGCCTTCGCAGAGTATTGCTGTCCTCACTGCCGGGCGCAGCAGTAACCAGCGTAAAAATCGAAGGTGTACTGCATGAATTCTCTACAATTCCTGGCGTCAGGGAAGACGTCGCAGACATTATCCTCAACATCAAAGGCCTGTGCCTTAAAATGCACGGCGAAGAGCCTAAAACTCTGCGCCTTGAATGCAGCGGCGAGCAGGAAGTAACTGCAGCAAACATTATTGCTGACGCCGATGTTGAAATTTTAAACCCTGAACTGCACATTGCCACGCTGGATACCGACGCGGTACTCAACATGGAAATTTATGTAGACAAGGGCTTGGGATATGTTCCGGCAGATAAGAATAAACGTGCGGATCAGCCGATAGGAGTTATTCCCGTTGATTCCATATATTCTCCTATTACCAGAGTGAAGTTCGGTGTTACCGATACTCGCGTAGGTAATGTTACCAACTATGACAAACTGACTCTGGAAGTTTGGACAGATGGCAGCGTAGAGCCTGATACTGCGGTAAGCATGGCATCCGGCATTATGATTGACTATCTGAAAATGTTCCAGCCGGCAGCAGAAACTGCATCCGGCATCATTACAGTATCCGGCGGTACGGAAGAAGCTTCCGCAGATGAACAGGGCGCACAGACCGGTACAGGCAGCGTTTCCATCGATGACCTTGACCTGTCCGTTCGTTCCAACAACTGCCTGCGCCGTGCCGGCATCAACACTGTTGATGAACTTATCCAGAGAACAGAAGAAGATATGATGAAAGTGCGCAACCTCGGCCGCAAATCGCTTGAGGAAGTTAAAAAGAAACTCAGCGACCTTGGCCTTGCACTGCGCAAAAATGAAGAAGAATAAGAAGGGGGTCGGAAACAGATGGCATACAGAAAACTGGGCCGCAATTCCAGCAACCGTAAAGCTTTGTTCCGCAGCATTTTAAGTTCTTTCTTCAAACACGAGAGAATCGAAACCACCGTAACTAAAGCTAAAGAAGTAAGCAAACAAGCTGCTAAACTGATTACTTTGGCTAAACGCGGCGACCTTCATGCACGCCGCCTGGTAATGGCTGAGCTCGTGGACGAAGAAGCAACGAGAAAACTGTTTAACGAGATCGCTCCTAAATACGCAGACCGCCAGGGCGGCTTTACCCGTATTTACAGAGTTGGTCCCCGCCGCGGTGACGCTGCTGAAATGGCAATTATCGAGCTCATCTGATTGGTATAAACAGCTAACATAAACAAAAAGACAGCGGAAAAACCGCTGTTTTTTTGTTGCCAAAAATAAATCGCCTGCGCGCAGTGATAAAAAACTTGCAGCAGGCAGGATAAATTGTGTAAAATAATAGCAGCACAAATTATGACTGGAGGCATAGCGATGAGCGAAAACAGCAAAGTTAAATTTACTACCAATAAAGGCGTGTTTGTTGCCGAAATTTTTGAAGACAAAGCGCCGATGACTGCCAAAAACTTTTTGGACCTGGTTAACAAAGGCTTTTACGACGGCATTATCTTCCACCGCGTTATCGACGGTTTTATGATTCAGGGCGGCGACCCGACCGGCACCGGCATGGGCGGCCCCGGCTACAAAATTAAAGACGAATTCGGCGAAGGATTAAAGCACGACGATGAAGGCATCCTTTCCATGGCCAACGCAGGCCCCAACACCGGCGGCAGCCAGTTCTTCATCACGCTGGCGCCTACCCCTTGGCTTAACGGGCACCACGCAATCTTCGGCAAAATTGTTGAAGGCATGGACCGCGTACGTTTAATCGGCGTTGTGCCGACGGATTTCAGGGACCGCCCGATTGAACCCGTGGTTATGGAAAAAGTAGAAGTTGTAAAATAATGCCTGCTTATGTATATATGCTGCGCTGTGCGGACGGCACGCTTTACACCGGTTGGACGAGCGACCTTGCGCACCGCGTAAAAGCGCATAACAGCGGGCACGGCGCCAAGTACACCCGCAGCCGCACGCCGGTTGAGCTTGTTTACAGCGAGGAGCTGGCAGACAAACCGGAAGCCTTAAAACGCGAATACGCCATTAAGCAATTAACGCGCGAACAGAAGGAACAGCTGATAGAACGTAACAAATTAAACACTTTTTGCTGAAAATATTGCTTATTTTGCATAAAGAAGCTTGCTTTATTTATATTGATAGGGTATAATAGGCGGAGTGAGTGCAAGAAAGTGGTTTTTGCACTTAAGTAATATTTTTAGGAGGCCCAGAAAATGACTGGCAAAGTAAAATGGTTTAATGCAGAAAAAGGTTATGGTTTCATTGAACGCGAAGAAGGCGGCGACGTATTTGTACATTTTTCCGCTATTCAGTGCGATGGATTCAAAACCCTTGAAGAAGGTCAGGCTGTAGAATTCGACGTAGTTGCAGGCCCGCGCGGTGAGCAGGCTGCAAATGTAGTTCGTCTGTAATATATAGTTATTAATCCCAATTAATTATATAGAATCGGCTTGTGAACAAACCGGAACGCATTTTCTTCGGAAGATGCGTTCTTTTTATTTGCCTTTAATAGTGTTATAATTAAACTATCACTTAACATAAAGCAGGTAACAATATGAAACGCATCAAACTAATCTGCGTGCTGTGCCTTTTGCTTTGCAGCTTAACGGTGCAGGCACTGGCAGCGCCCACGGCGGATGAAAAACGGCAAATTTTTAAGGACTACTATTTTACCGAGGCGGTAAACATCGCCGCGGGGCTTTGCATTGGCATTTACGACCCGCAGCAGGCGCCGGAAATTGCCTACCTGCGTGATTACGGCTGGGAAATTGTGCCGGTTAAATTGCAGGACGGTAAGGTGGACAGCAGCTTTGTAGTTGCCAAAAGCCGCGATAAAATACACGACCTTGATTTTTACGTTGTCGGCTTCCGCGGCACAGCCAATAAAAAGGACTGGAAGATAAACCTTGAAACAGAACAGGTGCCATACGGCGGCACCAACTTGCAGGAGTTTATTGACTTTGCCAACAACACCAAAGGCGATGAGCACGTGCCGATGGTGCATAAGGGTTTTAACGAATATGTCAACACCGTTTTAAGCGCCACCATGCAGGACGGCAGCAGCACTAAAAAATTTATCGACGAAATTAAAACCAACCCCAAAGTAAGGGTGCTTTTAACAGGGCACAGCCTTGGCGGCGCAGTGGCAACGCTTGCGGCGGAACGGCTTGTCAGCATGGGCATTGAAAAATGGCGTGTGCCGGTAATTACCTTCGGTGCGCCCGCAATCGGCAACAAAGCCTTTGCCGAAGCCTACGGCGATAAGATTTTGCTGTGGCGCATCACCAACACTGCCGACCCCATTCCGGGCAGCCTGCAAACCTTCTTCGGCGGCTACAAGCAGTTTGGCAAACAGTATAAATACAGCGTATCGCCAAGGCTGGAAGTAAAACAGCATGATATGGCGATGTATTTTGACGTATCCGTACACAACTACTACGAAGCATTGCGCAAAGCACGCGAAGCAGGGCTGGTTGCCACAACGCCGATGCAGCAGCTTAACGGCAGAGAGCCTTTGGTTGCGGTGTGGATAGGGCACAGCCGCGCGCTGGAAAAACGCCCCTACCTGCCCGATATCCAGACCTTTTTGCTGACGGAATACCAGAACATGCTGCCGCGCTACATTATAATGGATGACAACATCAATTTAAGCCGCGAAAACTTTTACCCCATGAGCTACTTCGTCCGCGAGGCGCAGGGCGTGGGCGCGACGGCGGGCTGGTTAACGTCATCAGCGTGTCCAAACTGGTTTCGCCAATGTCCGGCACAATGCACGCCGCTGTATACGCCGTTAAGGAAGGTCGCACGCAGCTTAAAAACTGCCTGCCGTTTATAAAAACAAGCTACAACATCACTCCGCAGTGGATTAGATTGGGAGATGACGCAAATTGAAGGAAGAAGCGTTAAAAGAACTGGGCGCGCAGCTTGCCAAATGCCGCCAGTGTAAATTATGCGAATTTGCCAAAGGACCCGTGGGCTGGTTTGGCTGCGCCGAAACACCGATAGTATTTGTTGGCGAAGGCCCCGGCGGCGTCGAGGATGACTACGGCTGCCCGCTGATTGGCCCTTCCGGCCAGCTTTTGGATAAAGCATTGTGGGCAACCAAGATGACGCGCGACAGGGTAATAACCACCAACATTGTTAAATGCCGCCCCAAAGGCAACCGCACGCCTAACCTTGCCGAAGCCGATTTTTGCGCTCAGCACTGGCTGGAAAAAGAACTGGAAATTTTGCAGCCCAAAGTTGTAGTGGCGCTGGGCAGCGTAGCACTGCACTATCTGGGCAACTCTGATATGCGCATTACGCGCGACCGCGGCAAATGGTTTAAAACAAAGCAGGGGTTTGACTGCATTGCCACCTACCACCCGGCGTATTTGCTGCGCCTGGCCGACCCGTACGTTTTAAACCACGCCAAGTGGGAAGTGTTTTACGATTTGGAAGCCGCCCGCAAAAAAGCGGAAGAAGCCGTGCCGGATTATAAATTTATGAGCGAGCAGAAAACGGATTTGTTCAAGCTGTTCAGTAAACGATAAAAATTTTGTAAAAAAGACGTAGTTAGGTATTGCTAACTACGTCTTTTTATGTTATACTGCAAATGTAAGTTAGATAACGCTAACCAAGTATTCTAAAGAACCTTCTTCTTTTGATTACTGC
Organism: uncultured Phascolarctobacterium sp.; assembly: GCA_949287345.1. Taxonomy (GTDB): domain Bacteria; phylum Bacillota; class Negativicutes; order Acidaminococcales; family Acidaminococcaceae; genus Fusicatenibacter_A. The sequence continues at coordinate 18,048 of CASEGD010000003.1, forward strand.
TTAAATAACTGCGCTTTGACCAATGCCCCTCCTGAGGAATATTTGGTTAGCTGTCTTACTTTTAGGAGATGTTATGGCACAGTCAATTTTAGGCTTTAATAATTTAGATGAATTTTTTGCATTTCATGCAGCTCCGGCGCTTGCCGGCATAAAACCTGCCAGCCTGTTCAGCTG
>CASEGD010000004.1 GCA_949287345.1 uncultured Phascolarctobacterium sp.
AATGCCGACAACTTCGTCCAGCTTCTGCGGGTCTTTCTTTTCGATAGCGGCGTCATAATAATAGTTGCAGGCTTTGGTGTACGCTTTTAAAAAGCGGATGTTGGCGTCTTCGTTTTTCATAAATTCAGGCGAGAAGAACAGCGCGGAGGTCTGGTAGGGGATAACGTCGCCGACCTGCACGATGAGTTTGGCGGTACCGGCGCTGCCCATTTTGGTGATGTTGGGCTCGTTTAAAATAGCGCCGTCAATCTGTTTGCCTTCCAGCGCTGCCATAACGGCGCTTACTTTGCCCAGCGGTACCAGTTCTACGTCGTCAAGGCTCATGCCTTTTGTTTCCAGCATGCGGCCAAGCATATAATGGAAGGTAGAACCCTTCTGCGTAATGCCGATGCGTTTGCCTTTAATGGTTTCCAAACTGGTAAAGCCGCCCGCGTAAGCATCTGCGGAAGCAACCAGCGCGGAGGAGGGGAAGCCCTTTTCCTCGCGTCCCTTATCGGCAACGATTGCCAGCTGCTGGCCGCCTGCCGCCATGTTGAACAGGCTGGCGGTAATGCCGGTCGCGCCAACGTCAACCTTGCTGGAAGCGGTGGCAACGGCAATCGGGTGGGCGGCGTCAAACCATTCGGGCTGAATTTCTATGTTCTGTTCTGTAAAATAGCCTTTATCCATGGCGATAAACAGCGGCGCGCTGCTGGTAAGGTATTGCCAAACAAAGGGCTGAAAGTAACAGCAGTAATTTTTTCATTTTAATCATCCTTTACAGCTTTAATGGTGCTGATTGTTCAGCAGTAAACATCTTATCAGTTATTGTACAACAAAATGCCGCCGCTTGCACTATTTTTGCAAAAAAATTCACCGCGGGGCGCATTTGTGTATATAAATTTACAATATCGGCGCTTTTGTTATTTGCGCAGTATTGGTATAATATAGGTTGTAACATTGTAAGGCTAAAAAAATCGGAGGCTTAACATGAAGTGCAATAAATTTTTAAGTGCGCTGGCGGCGCTTGCGCTGATGGCGGGCAGCGGCACTGCCCTTGCGGCAGAACCGGTGTGCCTGGCAAGCATTGCGGCGGATACCGATGGCGACGGCACGCAGGAAACCGCCGAGCTGTGGGGCACGCAGCTGACAAGCGGCAGCAGCTATTACGGCGATTTGCTTTTAATGATTAAAAATAAAAACGGCAAGCTGATAACGGCCTTTACTCCATCGCTGGAGGGCGGTTATGCCAACCTTTTGCAGAAGGGACATTTTACCGGTAAGGGTGAGCAGCTTGTGGTGCGCAGTTTAAGCGGCGCGGCGCAGAATATGCAGGTGCGCATTATCGATGCGGCGCTGCCTGACGCAGTGCAGGAAATTTACACCGGCAGCGACAACATGGGCGTTGATGTAACTGCGTCCTACCGGCCGGATTTTACGGCGCAGCTTGATATCGGCGGCGAAATGGAAACGGCAAAACTGCCGCACGAGCGGGATTATTACATTGACTGCGGCTTGTATGACGCAAACGGCAATTTGTTAAAACCGTACCGCGCGCCGCAGGCGCAGATGAGCGGCGTAACCGTTGTGAAAGGCGCTGACGGCGCAAGGGACTGGCTGGCGACGCTGCAAAATGTCAGCGGCGTTAACGGCGAGGACGTGCTTGCCAAAATCGCGGGCTGCTGGGAATATGACCACGGCTGGCGGCTTTTAGACCGCGAATTTTACACGCAGATTGTGCAGAACGGCGAATTCCGCCGCAACCTTGTCTTTGGCAACGGCATGTTATACAGGCAGCAGGCGGTGCTGGATGGCAGCAGCGTTACTTATCCGCTGATGGCGGCGGAGGGCAAGCCCGAACTGCAAAACACCATTAACAATGAATTGCAAAAAGTATGGCAGCCTTACGCCGACGCGCTGGGTACAACAAGCTGCGAGCTGGATTATACTTCTCCCTTTGCAGGGCCTGAAATGATGTCGCTGGTGTTCTTCGGCGTGATGGGCGAGGGCGATGAGGAAATTTTTGAACGCCTGCCGCTGAATATCGCAATGGATACTGGCAAGGTGCTGGACATCGGCGACGTGCTGGATACGAAGAACCCCGACCTTTTGCCGGTGCTGGCGCTGCTGGGAGCGGAGGATAAAGTCGATTTCAGCAAGGAAGTTCCGTCTTCGTGGTATTATAATGGTAAGAACCTTGTGTTCTGCCAGAAGATGAAGGACGGTACGGGCTGGAACGAAGCGGCGATACCGGCTGCCGAGCTTGACAAATTTTTGCTTAACAAAGATTTGCTGAAAAAATAACAAAAAACAAACAAAAAACTGACTGGAGAGTCTAAAGAAGAAAAACGGAGAAAAAACGCGAATCCACGTGAAAGTTTGCTGAAATTTCACCAAATTGGGATTTGCGTTTCTCCTTTTGGTGGAATATAATTATATTACTTTGGTTTAAGTATGCCCTTTTTTGGCTTTTTAACTTGAAACTTAAGTTGGAGGAGGAATAGATTTATGTTGAACTTTTTGCGTAAAAGCAGGAGCGGCAAGGCTGCCGTTGCAGCGCTGGCTGCCGTTGCCGTGCTTTCGCTGGCAGGCTGCGGGCAGGAAAAAGCCGCAGCGCCGCAGGCTACGCTTGTAAGATCGATGCAGGTAATAAAACGCGATACGCCGCTGGTTTATGATTATACCGGCTTTGTGCAGGCTCAGCAGGAAATGGAGCTGAAAGCACAGGTCAGCGGACAGATTACCGGCAAATATTTTAACGGCGGTGATACCGTACAGGCAGGGCAGGTTTTATACACCATCGACCCGCGTACCTACCGCGCTAACCTTTTGCAGGCACAGGCCAATTTAGCCAACGCCCGTGCAGCTCTGGCAACGGCTTCCGTCGATGCGGAACGCTACACCAAACTGTATGAACAGAGCGCCGTTTCCAAACAAACTCTGGATAACGCTATCATGGCACGCGACCAGGCACAGGCCAATGTAAACGCGCAGGAAGCTCTGGTAGAAAACGCGCAGATTGATATGAACGAAACCAATGTCACCGCTCCGTTTACCGGACGCATCGATACCACGGCTCTGGAAGTCGGCAACTATGTTACCGACGGGCAGACCACGATGGCTACCATCAGCAATACCGATCCGGTATTTGTTGAGTTCAGCATCGCAGAACCGGAATATTTAAAACTGGCCAATGCCGCTGTTGACCGCGGTGAAGCAGCGCCGCTGGAAAACCTGAGCATTGTTTTGAGCGACGGCAGCACTTACGGGCTTTCCGGACGTATTGCCGAGGTTAACCGTGCGCTGACCAACAACACCGGCACTTTGACGGTTAAGGCATTGTTTGAGAACCCGAACCGCGTACTGCTGCCGGGCATGTTCGCGCATGTACAGGCAACCGCAGGCACCAAAGACAATGCGCTTTTAATTCCGCAGCGTGCCGTAACCGAAATGATGTATAAGAAATTTGTTTACGTTATCGGCGCAGACAACAAGGTCGAAATGCGCGAAGTTACCCTTGGACCCCGTGTTGGGCGTTTGTGGATGGTTGAAAGCGGCCTGAACGGCGATGAAAACCTGGTTGTTGAAGGTACTGCCAAGGTTTCCGCAGGCGCTGTTGTAAACCCCGAACCGATGACGGAAGCAGAGCTTGACACCACCGTTGACAGAACAGAAGGGCAGGATGCAGCTGCCGGTGCAGCAAAATAAGGAGGTAAGCTGAATGGCACGTTTTTTTATTGACCGTCCGGTCTTTGCCATGGTGCTGGCCATACTGATTACGCTGCTGGGCCTTATTGCCGGTTTCAGCCTGCCTGTTGCCCAGTATCCTAATATTACAAAACCGCGTATTTCCGTATCTACCAACTATACCGGCGCCAGTGCCGAAACGGTTGAAGAATCTGTTGCACAGGCAATAGAACAAAAAGTAAACGGCGTTGAGAACATGCTGGACATGAGCTCCACCAGTACCGCTACCGGTGAATACAGCTTGAACGTTCAGTTCAACCTCGAAAAAGACGCCGATATCGCTGCGGTAGAGGTACAGAACCGTGTATCTCAGGCTACCAGCTCCATGCCGCAGGAAGTAACTGCCTATGGTATTACCACTACCAAGGAATCGGCGGAAACGATTATGTATTTCGCACTGTATTCCCCTAACAATACCTACGACAGTATGTTTTTAAGAACCTACGCCGACGTTAACTTTATCGACGCCATTAAGCGCGTAAAAGGCGTATCCACCGTAGACGAATACGGCCCGGAATATGCAATGCGCATCTGGCTGAACCCTGAAAAGCTGGCTCAGCTGGGGCTGACTACCAGCGATATTGAAACGGCGGTTGAAGCCCAGAACATTCAGGCCCCGGTAGGTACCATTGGTGCCCGCCCGACCGTTGCCGAGCAGGAAAAACAATATTCTGCCAACGCACAGGGCCGTTTGAAAACGCCGGAAGAATTCGGCAACATCATCGTCCGTTCAATTAACGGCGAAAACCTTTACTTAAAAGACATTGCCCGTATTGAAGAAGCACCGCGCAGCGACCTGATTCTCAGCCGTTTGAACGGCGGTGAATCCGTAGTATTCCCGGTATCGCTGACGAGTGATGCAAACTCCATCGAAACCGTAAGCCAGATCCGTGAAGTGCTTGCTGACGCAGAAAAACGCTTCCCGGCAGATATGAAGCTGACGGTTATTCAGGATAACACCCAGTTCATTACCGAATCGCTGGAAAAAGTAGCGCACACCTTCTTTGAAGCCCTGGTACTGGTTATCCTCGTAATCTTCATGTTCCTTGGCAGCTGGCGCGCAACGCTGATTCCGCTGCTGGCCGTGCCGGTTTCCCTTGTCGGCACTTTTGCCTCCTTCGTACTTTTGGGCTTTACCATTAACACGCTGACCGCATTTGCGCTTATCCTTGCAATCGGCCTCGTAGTCGACGACGCTATCGTCGTTGTAGAAGCGGTAGAGCATCATATTCAGGACACCGGCCTTTCGCCTAAGGAAGCAACCTACCGCGCCATGAGCGAAGTATCCGGCCCTGTTGTGGCTATCGCCTTCGTACTGGCAGCCGTATTTATCCCGACCGCGTTTACCGGCGGTACTGTCGGCGAGCTGTACAAACAGTTTGCAATTACCATTTCCGTTTCCATGATGCTTTCGGCAATCGTTGCGCTGTCGCTGACTCCGGCGCTGTGCTCGTTGATTCTGAAACCGAAAAAAGATGAGGCGGAAATCAAGGGCGTTATCGGCAAAGCCGTACATGGTTTTAACAAATGGTTTGAAAGAACCCTTGAAAAATATGTTGACAATGTCGGCAAATGCATCCGCCATGCCAAAGTTGTTATGGCCTGCCTGCTGGTTGGCCTGATTTTGACAGGTTTCCTGTTTAAAATCACTCCGTCCGGCTATGTGCCTAACGAAGATATGGGCATGAGCGCCGTATCCTTCAGCCTGCCGGAAGGCTCCTCCAGTAACCGCAACATTCAGCTGATGGGTGAACTGAGCGACGCCGTTCTGAAATTCCCGGGCGTTGACTACGTTATGGAAGTATCCGGCGTAGATATTCTGAGTAGTGCGCAGAAAGCGTCCGCAGGCCTTGTAGTTGTAGCGATGAAGCCTTATGCTGAACGCGATACCACCATTCAGGACATCATCCCGATGATTCAGGGCTTAGGTCCTAAATTCCCTGATGCCACGGTAATGGCGTTCCAGCCGCCTGCACTCCCGGGTGCCTCCAGTACCGGTTCTTTGAGCATGTACATTATGAACCTTGCCGGTGAGGATGTAAGCACTATGAATGAACGTGCGCAGGAATTTTTGGCTAAAGCACGCCAGCGTCCGGAAATCGGCATGATTTATACAACGCTGAACACCTCGACGCCTATGTATAAATTCAATGTTGACCGTGACAAGGCGCAGAGCCTGAACGTACCTGTATCCAGCGTATTCTCCGCACTCCAGACTTTCCTCGGCGGTTACGAAATCAACGATTTGAACAACTTCGGCCGTACATGGAAGGTTGTAATGCAGGCGGACGAAAAATACCGCGCGAGCGTTGACGATATGCGTTACTTCTTTGTACGCAGCAACAACGGCGATATGATTCCGCTGAATACCCTTGTAACTTATGAAAACGAAAACAGCTCCGTTGTTATGACGCGCTTTAACGGCGCGCGCGCCATCAAGATTGCAGGCGACCCGGCAGAAGGTTATTCTACCGGCCAGGCAATGGACGCTTTGGAAGAAGTTGCGGCAGAAACGTTGCCTGTAACTTACAGCTATGAATGGACCGACCAGAGCCGCGACCAGATTGAAGCAGGCAACCGCTCCGCACAGATTTTCGTAATCTCCCTGATTTTCGTATTCCTGTGCCTGGCAGCTCTGTACGAAAGCTGGACCATTCCTCTGGCGGTACTGCTTTCCGTACCGACGGCGGTATTGGGCTGCATCCTCGGCCAGTACCTGCGCGGACAGCAGAACGACGTTTATATGCAGATTGGCCTGATTATGCTTATCGGCCTTGCTGCGAAGAACGCGATTTTGATTGTTGAATATGCGAAGATGAACATGGAAAAAGGCATGGGCGTTATCGACGCTGCTATCGAAGCATCCCGCTTGCGTCTGCGTCCTATCCTGATGACTTCGTTCGCATTCATTCTCGGCTGCGTGCCGCTGGCCATTGCTACCGGCCCGGGCGCCGGTGCCCGTGTATCCATGGGTAACGCCGTAGTTGCCGGCATGACCTTCAACACGCTGTTCGGTATCTTCCTGATTCCGGTTTGCTTTGTAGTTGTTGAAAAAATCTTCAGCAAAAAGCATAAGGCAGAATAATGCTTAACTTAATGCCCCGCTTAACGGCGGGGCATTTTTTGTACGGCGGCAGGATTTTTACAATTTGCGTTGTATTATAGCTAAAGTACACAACTAATTTGAAATAGAGGGGTTTATCTTGAACAGATTGAAAGAACAGGGGCGCTTCCTGCGCAATGTGTGGCTGTTAACCAAAAGCTACTGGCAGTCGGAAGAACGCCTGAAAGCATATTTGCTGCTGGCAGTCATCATCGCGCTGACGCTGGCGGTGGTTTACGTTATTGTTTTAATTAACGACTGGTTTAATGTTTTTTACGAGGCGCTGCAAAACTACAACACCGAAAAGATTTTTGACGAGCTGATACATTTTTCGTGGCTGGCGGCGCTGTACATTATTTTAATGGTGTATTCGTTTTATTTGCAGCAGGTGCTTATTATTAACTGGCGCCGCTGGCTGACGGACAGGTATATCGACGAATGGCTGCGCAACAAAACCTATTACCGTTTGCAGGTGTTCGGCGCTGATACCGATAACCCTGACCAGCGTATCAGTGAGGATGTGCGCCTGTTTGTGGAGATGACGCTGACTTTCAGCATCGGCGTTTTAAAAGCCTTTTGCACCTTTGTGTCGTTCGTTTTTGTGCTGTACCAGATTTCCGGCCCGCTGGATTTTACGCTGTTTGGTCACAGCTTCCATATAGAAGGCTACATGGTGTGGGTGGCGCTGATTTATTCCGCGCTGGGCACATGGGTAACGCATGTTGCCGGTAAAAAGCTGGTAGGATTGAACTTTGTGCAGCAGCGTTACGAGGCGGACTTCCGTTTCAGTATGATGCGCATGCGCGAAAACGCCGAAAGCATTGCTTTTTACAGCGGCGAAGGGCGTGAGGGCAGCGTGTTTAAAAAACGCTTTACCTTGCTTTTGGATAACTTCTGGAAAATCATCCAGAAACGCAAACAGCTTATCTGGATTAACTCCGGTTATTCGCAGATCGCGATAATCTTTCCAATGGTTGTTGCCATGCCGCGCTATTTAAGCCACCAGATTACGCTGGGCGGCCTGATGCAGGTCAGCAACGCCTTCGGCAAGGTGCAGGAATCGCTGTCGTATTTTGTTGATATGTATGCTTCCATCGCCGAATGGCAGTCCGTTGTAAACCGTCTTACCGGATTTGGGCTGCATATGCACGAGGTTAAGCAGGAAAAATTGCAGCCGGATTTGGAGCGCAGCGCTACGGACGGCGCTATTGCCGCAGCGGGGCTGAATATTGCCCTGCCGGACGGGCGCACGCTGATTGACAACGCCGTCTTTAATTTGCAGCAGGGGCAGAATGTGTTAATCAAAGGGCCGAGCGGCAGCGGCAAAAGCACTTTGCTGCGCGTTTTGGCAGGCATCTGGCCTTACGTTAAGGGCAAACTTGCCATGCCGGAGCCTGAAAAGACGATGTTCATTCCGCAGAAGCCGTATCTGCCGTTAGGCACATTGCGCGAAGCGCTGTTATACCCCGGCAGCATGGAATGCAGTGATGACGAACTGAAAAACGTGCTGACGGAGTGCAGTATCGGCTACATGGCGGATAATTTATATGTTGAAGCCGACTGGTCGCATGTGCTGAGCGGCGGCGAGCAGCAGCGCGTGGCATTTGCGCGTGCCCTGCTTTACAAGCCGGACTGGCTGTTTCTGGACGAGGCAACCTCCGCACTGGACGAGGCGACGGAAAAAGCCATGTACACGCTGCTGGCGGAGAAAATGCCGCAGACGACGGTTATCAGCATCGGGCACAGAAGCACTTTGAACAGCTTCCACACGGCGGGGCTGTTTTTGGATAAAAATTTAAAGGCATTATCGTTTAATTATTTGTAATTTACAGGGAGGTAAGCAAAATGATGCCAATGGAAATAGCGCCCAAAATTTACGACGTGGGCGTAACGGACTGGACCGTAAGGGATTTTCACGGTTATAAAACGGAGCGCGGCGCAAGCTACAACAGCTATCTGATTATGGACGAAAAAATCTGCCTTATCGACACCGTTAAGGCGTGTTACGCTGATGAGCTGCTGGAAAAAATCAGCCGCGTGGTTGACCCCGCTAAAATTGATTATGTGATTGTAAACCACGTTGAGCCGGACCATGCAGGCGCGCTGCCACAGGTGTTGAAGGCTGCGCCCAACGCTAAATTCGTCATCACCATGCAGGGCAAAAACGAGGCTTTGCGCCATTACGGCGACGGCTTTGACTTTATGGTGGTTAAGGAAGGCGACAGCATTGAGCTGGGCAGCCGCAGCCTGACCTTTGTGCCCGTGCCGATGCTGCACTGGCCTGACAACATGGTAACTTACTGCCCGCAGGACGGCATTCTGTTCAGCAACGACGCTTTTGGCCAGCACTATGCCAGCAGCAAACGCTTTGACGACGAAGTTGACGAAACGGTGCTGTTTTACGAAGCGAAAAAATATTTTGCCAATATCCTGTGGCCTTATGCCCGTTTAATCGGCGGAGCGCTGAAAAAAGTAGGCGGGCTGGATATTAAAATGATTGCGCCTGCGCACGGCGTTATCTGGCGCAGCAAAATTGCACAGATTGTTGAGCGTTACGCAGCATGGGGCAACGGCGTTAACGACGGCAGCCTTGTTATTGCTTACGAAACGATGTGGGGCGGCACGGAAGCTATTGCCCGGGCAATGGTGGAAGGCGCTGCGGCGGCAGGTGTAAAAGTGCAGCTGCTGCGTATGGACAGGACACCCTGCAGCACCGTGGCGGCAGAGTTGTTTGAAGCGAGCGGCCTGCTTGTCGGTTCGCCGACGCTGAACAGCGGCATGATGCCCTGCATCGGCGCAATGCTGATTTACTTAAAAGGCTTGCAGCCGAAAGGAAAAAAGGCGGCAACCTTTGGCACCTGCGGCTGGGCAGGAGGCGCGCAGAAGGATATGGAAGCGCTTTTGACGGCGGCAGGCTGCGATTTGCAGCCCGGCTTTAACTGCAAGTGGCGCGCGTGCGGCGATGAACTGGAAGCGGCACGCCGGTTTGCTTACGAATTTGCCAAAAACCTGTAATGAATAATTAAATTGCGGCGGTGGAATTTACAAAAATTTCATCGCTGCTTTTTTATTTAGCCTTGCCAAAAGTCGAAAAGTCAAATATAATAAATGTAAAATCAATACATCTTTTTATGGGGTAATCCGATATGAGAAATCTTGCTGATGCAATAGAAAACTTTATTATGCGCCAGCTGCTGGAAGACAGCGAAGACACCGTACTGGTGCAGCGCAACGAGCTGGCCGATAAATTATCGTGCGCGCCGTCGCAGATAAGCTATGTTTTAAGCACGCGCTTTACGCCGGAAAAAGGCTATCTGGTGGAATCGCGCAGGGGCAGCGGTGGTTTTGTGCGCATTGTGCGCGTAACGCCGCCCAAAAAGGAGCAGCACCGCGAAACGGCGCAGAGCCTGTTGGAACACTGGGCACAGCGCGGCGTTGTTACAGGGCGCGAGTATGCGCTGTTAAAATACATGCTGGAAATTATGAACGCCGACGAAAAGAAAAAAATAACTGTATTACAGAATGCCATAAGTAAGATGTTGTCTGTGAGGTGAGGGAAATGTTATGCCAGAAATGCGGCAAAAAAGAAGCCGTTGTGCACGTAGTGTGCATGGTAAACAATAAACAGATAGATAAGTGGCTGTGCGCCGACTGCGCCGAAAAGCTGATGCCTTTCGCTGTTGGTGCGGGCGGCGGGCGTGCCATTGACGCGCGCAACCTTTTGGAAACTTTGTTCTTTGGCAGCGAGGCTGCGAAAGCGCCTGAACTGCGCCGCTTTACGAAGCGTATGTCATCAATTTTAGAGAACGCCATGCGCAGCGCGCTGGACAGAGGGCACGACCATCTCGGCACGGAGCATTTGCTGCTTGCGCTTTTGAACGAAAAGGACTGCTACGGCATCCGCGTGCTGGAAAAACTGGGTGTTAACCCCATCGCTGTGGCGGAAGAACTGGAAAAAATGATGGACCCGGCGGGTAATTTGCAGATTATCATCGGCTACACGCCGCGTGCCAAACGTGCGCTGGAAATTGCCGCCGAAACCGCCGCAGCCCTAAAATCGCCGCAGGTAGGTTCGGAACATTTGCTGATGGGCATTCTGCGCGAGGACAAGGGCATGGGCGGCACCGTGCTGCGTAAATTCAACATTACTGCCGAGCAGGTATGGCAGATTATCCGCTCCATCCGCGAGCATCAGCCTGCCGTACCTGGCTTTGAAGAAGCGGAAATGCCGGAATACAACGATATGCCGGAGGAAATGTCGCTGGAGGTTTTGAACGAGTTTGGGCGCAACCTGAACGATTTGGCGGCAGCCGGTAAAATTGACCCGGTTATCGGCAGGGAAAACGAAATTGAAAGAGTTATCCAGATTCTGTGCCGCCGCACCAAAAACAACCCGGTGCTTATCGGCGAGGCGGGCGTTGGTAAAACCTCCGTCGCCGAAGGGCTGGCGCAGCGTATTGTGGAGGGCAAAGTGCCTGATTTGCTGCGCAACAAAACCGTGTTCTCGCTGGAAATCGGTTATCTTGTGGCGGGCGCAAAATACCGCGGCGATTTTGAAGAACGCCTGAAGGATATTCTGGAAACGATTAAGGAAAACAAAGATATAATTCTGTTTATCGACGAGCTGCACACCATTATCGGCGCGGGCGCGGGAGAAGGCGGCACGGACGCTGCCAACATCATCAAACCGGCTCTGGCAAGAGGCGAATTGCAGGTTGTCGGCGCAACTACGCTGAGCGAATACCGCAAGCACATTGAAAAAGACGCGGCGCTGGAGCGCAGGTTCCAGCCGGTTATGGTTTCCGCGCCGGATGCAGAGGCGGCGCTGGCAATTTTGAAGGGCCTACGCACAAAGTATGAGGAGTTCCACAAGCTGCACGTGTCGGACGCGGCACTGGAGGCGGCGGTAAAACTTTCCAACCGCTACATTACAGACCGCAACCTGCCGGACAAGGCCATCGACCTGATGGACGAGGCCTGCGCCAAGGTTAAACTGCAAAACTATAAGCTCTCCATCCCCGTGGTGGAAAAGGAAAAAGAGCTGGCACAGGTACGCCGCGACAAGGCGGAAGCCATTGCTGCCCAGCAGTACGAGCGTGCTGCCCAGCTGCGCGACCACGAGGCCATTCTGGAAATGGCGCTGGAATTTGAAAAGGGCAGCTATGACAACGCCATCAGCAAACGCGCCGAGGTTACGGAGGAGGACATTGCTTCCGTCATCTCGCAGTGGCTGAACATTCCGCTGCAAAAGCTTACGCGGACGGAAAGCGAGCGCCTGCTGCACATGGAAAACGATTTGCACAAGCGCGTTATCGGGCAGAGCGAGGCGGTGGAAGCCGTCAGCAAAGCAATCCGCCGTGCGCGCGCGGGCTTTAAGGATAAAAACAGACCTGTCGGTTCGTTCCTGTTCCTCGGCCCTACCGGTGTAGGCAAAACGGAACTGGCCAAAGCGCTGGCAGAAAATATGTTCGGCGACGAGCGCGCGTTAATCCGCTTTGATATGTCCGAATACATGGAAAAACATACGGCTTCACGCTTAGTAGGTGCGCCTCCGGGCTATGTCGGCTACGAAGAAGGCGGGCAGCTTACCGATGCTGTGCGCAGAAGGCCGTATTCCATCATCTTGCTGGACGAAATTGAAAAGGCGCACCCGGACGTATTTAACCTGCTTTTGCAGATTATGGAGGACGGACGCCTGACGGACGGGCAGGGGCGTACGACTGATTTTAAAAACTGCGTGATTATTATGACCAGCAACGCCGGCGCAAGGATGCTGGCAGACACCAAACCGCTGGGCTTCAGCCTTGGCGGCGAGGAGGAAGAAGATTCCCGCAAGGATAAGGTGCTGGCAGAGATTAAAAACGTGTTCCGCCCGGAATTTTTGAACAGGGTGGACGAGATTACCGTCTTTGACAGATTGAAATATGACGATTTGGTGCAGATTATTAAAAACATGCTGCGTGAGCTGCGTGCCAAACTGGCGGAAAACGGCCTGACGCTGGAAATTACGCAGGAAGCGCGTGATCTGCTGGTAAAAGAAGGCAGCGACACCCGTTACGGTGCAAGGCCTTTGCGCCGCGCCGTGCGTAAAATGCTGGAAGACCCTGTCAGCGATTTGTATCTTGCGGGCAGGTTTAAGGCGGGCGATACCATTTGTGCCAGCGTGGGCGAAAACGGCAAAATTAAGTTTATGCCCAAAAAGGTAGAAGTTGTAATAACGCATGAAGAAATACAGCCGGCGGAGGTAAACGATGGCCAGAACAAAAACTAAATTTGTGTGCCAGAACTGCGGTTACAGCTCCGCAAAATGGCTGGGGCGCTGCCCGGAATGCGGCAGCTGGGACAGCATGGCGGAGGAGATTGAAACGCCTGCCAAACCGCAGCAAAGCTTTTTAATGCCGCAGGAAGCGCCGAAGCCGAAAACTTTGGATAAGGTGATGCTGACGGAGGTAGAACGCCTGCAAACCGGCATTAACGAATTTGACCGCGTGCTGGGCGGCGGGCTTGTGCCGGGCAGTTTGGTGCTGCTTGGCGGCGACCCCGGCATCGGCAAATCGACAATGCTTTTGGACGCAGGCATGCGTTTGGCCGCTAACAACATCAAAGTTTTATATGTGTCGGGCGAGGAAAGCGAAGCACAGACCGCCATGCGTGCGCGCCGCTTGGGTAAACCGGGCGCGGCGCTGCTGGTGATGACGGCGACTGACCTTGACGCCGTGCTGCTGCAGGCAAAGGAAGTGCAGCCGCAGATACTTGTAATAGATTCCATCCAGACGATGTACAACGCCGAACTGCAAACGGCGGCTGGCAGCGTGGGCCAGGTGCGCGAATGTACTGCCAAGCTGCTGCGCTTTGCCAAGGCAACCGGCATTGCCGTTATCATCATCGGACATGTTACCAAGGACGGCAATATCGCCGGGCCACGCTTGTTGGAACACATGGTGGACGTTGTTTTGCAGTTTGAAGGCGACCGCTCCTATTCCTTCCGTGTTTTGCGCGCGCTGAAAAACCGTTTCGGTTCGACCAGTGAAAGCGGCATTTTCTCCATGGAAGCGGGCGGGCTGATTGAAGTTGCCAACCCCGCGGGCCTGTTTTTGGAAAACCGCGCCGAAAATGCGCCGGGCAGCGTTGTGTGCGCCTGCCTTGAGGGCAACCGCCCGATTATGGTTGAGGTGCAGGCTTTGGTTGCCAAAACTCCTTACGGCATGCCGCGCCGCACGGCGGTAGGCTTTGACTATAACCGCGTCAACATGCTGCTGGCAATTTTGGAGCGCCGCTTAGGCATGGACTTTGGCAATTTTGACGCTTACTTAAACGTCGTTGGCGGCATGAAGATTACAGAACCGGCGGCGGATTTAGCGGCAGCGGCGGCACTGGTTTCCAGCTACCGCAACAAAGCCGTACCGCATGGCGTGCTGGCGGTGGGTGAAGTTGGGCTGACCGGTGAAATCCGCCGCGTCAGCAATACGGAACGCCGTATCCGCGACGCCGCGAACCTTGGCTTTACCAAATTTGTAGTGCCGAAGGGCAAACTGAATATGGAACAAAAGACTTCGGGCATCATTCAGGCAGCGACGCTTGAAGAAGCTTTGAGTGCAATTTTTAACTAAAACGGGCGCAAAGCCAGTTTTTTGCTGTATTTATCCGCCGAAAGGCGTTGACACATATTAGTTACTGTGATAAAATAAATAAATTTTGACATTTTTACGGCTTGGTGCTACAATAAAAGAGTATTAGAGTAAAAACTGATATTTTGTTAAAGGAGGAGCGCCGATGTTTGCCGTAGGAGATAAAATTGTTTACCCGATGCATGGCGCCGGTGTTGTGCAGGCCATTGAACAGCATGAGCTTGCCGGTGAAAATGTCGATTATCTGGTTATGATGATATTGCTCAGCGATATGCGCGTTATGGTGCCGCTGAAAAATGTGGAGCGTGTTGGTTTGCGCCACATCATCGATAAAGAACAAATCCCCGGCATTGAAGAAGTGCTGCGGCATCCGGTAGAAGTAAACCTGCGCGGTGTAACGTGGAACAGGCGTTTTAATATGTACCTTGACAAAATGAAAAGCGGCAATGTGCTGGAGGTTGCCGAAGTTATACATGTTTTGCAGTCGCAGGAAAACGAGAAAAAGCTTTCCACCGGAGAACGGAGGCTGTTGGCAACGGCGCGTCAGATACTCGTCAGCGAGATGATGCTGGTTTGCGACGAAAGCCAGGAAGATGCCGAAAAATGGCTTGATAAATTTTTTGAATAAAAACACCGGTAAAAAAATCGGTGTTTTTTTATTTTTTATACTGTTTTTGCAGGTGGATTTGTAGTACAATATACATAATCCATAACTATGCCCAAAAGGAGGTGAAAAAATGTTAAACAGAGTATTACGCATTACCATTGTCGTTGTCTTTGCTGTAACCGGACTTATACTTACAGAATATTTACTGCCTTATATTTCGGATTATTTTGATTATAACTTTTATGGCAACGGCTTTTTCGGCATTGCTTTAACAACTATCGTTTCCGGCAGTGTCGGAATTTTTGTTTTTGGCACTATGGGTATGGCGCTGGCGCCGGTCATTATCCGCACCATGACTACATGGACGGAGAAAATGGCCATTTTGCTGTCGCGCGTGCCGACCAGTGATATCATGGTTATGACCTTCGGCATCGCCGTTGGTTTGGTGCTGGCTAATCTGCTGGGCGGGCCTTTTTCGCATCTGCCGATTATCGGCCCTTACATCCCGCTGATTTTCAGCATCGTGCTTTCCATGGTCGGCGCTAAGGTTGCGCTGCGCAAGCATCAGGATATCGTCGGCTTTTTTGACCGCAGCCTGCCTTCGCTGAAAGGCGCGGTGAAGCCTGCAGCCGTTAAGGACGCGGCGGAAAGCGACCGCCTTTACAGCGATAACAAACTGCTGGATACCAGCGTTATTATCGACGGCCGTATCGGCGATATTTTAAAAACAGGCTTTCTGGAAGGGCGCATTGTCGTGCCTAAATTTGTTATCCGCGAATTGCAGACGCTGGCCGATTCTTCCGACAGCTTAAAGCGCGGCAAAGGACGCCGCGGGCTGGATTTGCTGCACGAAATGCAGCAGGAAAACGAGGACCGCGTGCTGGTTGATTCTACGGACTTTCCGGAACTGGACGGCGTCGATGCCAAACTTGTGAAGCTGGCGCAGGAAAAACAGTGGATTATCGTTACTAACGATTTTAATTTAAACAAAGTGGCAGAAATTCAGGGCATTGACGTTTTAAACATCAACGACCTTGCCAATGCCGTTAAGCAGGTTGTCGTTCCCGGCGAAAATATCAGCATTTACCTTCTGCGTGAAGGCAAGGAACAGGGACAGGCGATTGCCTACTTTGAGGACGGCACGATGATTGTCGTCGATAACGGCAGGCGCTACATCGGCACAACCGTCAATGCGGAGGTAACTTCCGTATTGCAGACATCCGCCGGGCGCATGATTTTTGCCAAAGTTGCTAACAGGTGATGACAATGGATAAATTAACGGTAATTGTGGCTGCGGCCGGTGCGGGCAAACGCCTGGGGCTGGGCAAAAACAAAGCCTTCGCCGAAGTCGGCGGGCTGCCGCTTTTGGTGCAGTGCCTGCGCATGGTAAACGATACCGGCATGGCGCATAAAACCATCGTCGCCGTTGGGGCGGACGAAGTTGCCATGACAGAGGCGCTGCTTAAAGATTACCACGAATATTTTGCCGGGCTGCAAACAACGGTTGTGGCTGGCGGCGCGGAACGCACCGACAGCGTTAAAAACGCTTTGGCGCTGGCGGGCAGTGAAGGCTGGATTGCTGTGCATGACGGCGCACGACCATTTGCAGGCACGGAAGTGTTTGAGCGTACCTTGCAGGCGGCGCAGCAGACCGGTGCGGCGATAGCGGCGGTGCCGGTAAAAAATACCATTAAGGTGGTTGATGCTGACGGCTTTGTGGTAAACACGCCGCAGCGCAGCAGCTTAATGGCGGTGCAGACGCCGCAGATTTTTAAGGCGCAGCTTTTGCAGCGCGCCTACAGCGAAGAAAACCTTAAAGGCGCGGCCGTAACGGACGACGCTTCGCTGGTGGAGCGTTTGGGCGTTAAGGTTGCCGTTGCCTTGGGCAGCTATGAAAATATTAAAATTACTACGCCGGAGGATTTGCTGCTGGCGGAAAAAATCTGTGCAGACAGGGGGATGACGATGATGCAGAACTTAAAAATGCCGCAGTTCAGGGTGGGCAGCGGCTATGATGTACACCGCCTTACCCAAAACCGCAAGCTGATTTTGTGCGGGGTTGAAGTGCCTTACGAGCTGGGGCTTGACGGGCACAGCGACGCCGACGTTGCCGTACACGCTTTAATGGACGCGCTGCTGGGCGCGGCTGCTTTAGGCGATATCGGCAAACACTTCCCCGATACCGACGACCGCTTTAAGGGCGCGGACAGCATGAAGCTGCTTGAGCATGTGCTGACGCTTTTAAAAGAACGATGTTGGCGCGTCAACAACGCAGATGTAACCATTATCGCGCAAAAGCCCAAACTGGCAGGTTACATCCCCGCCATGCGGGATAACCTGGCAAAAGCCATGGGGCTTGAAGCCGACGCCGTTAACGTAAAGGCAACGACGACGGAGAAACTGGGCTTTACCGGACGCGGTGAAGGCATTGCCGCCGAAGCTGTGGTAAGCCTGATTAAAGAATGACGCTTTAAAGGCTTTGTGCTATAATATATAAGATTTAATTTTTGGAGGAATGAGTTTGATGGCTAATGAAGTTAGAGTAAGATTTGCGCCCAGTCCTACGCGCACGCAGCGCACTGTTTAACTGGCTGTTTGCCCGCAAAATGGGCGGCAAAATGATTCTGCGCATTGAGGATACCGACCTTGAGCGTTCCAGCCGCGAAAGCGAAGAAAACATTAAGGCTGCGTTGAAATGGCTGGGCATGAACTGGGACGAAGGTATTGACGTAGGCGGCGAAAACGGCCCTTACCGCCAGACCGAACGCCTTGACATTTACAAAAAATATACCGAAAAACTGCTGGCAGAAGGCAAAGCCTATTACTGCTACTGCACTGATGAGGAATTGGAGGCTGAACGCCAGGCGCTGGTTGCCGAAGGCAAAATGCCGCGTTACATGGGCAAATGCCGCCACCTGACCCCGGAGCAGGTTGAACAGTACAAAGCAGAAGGCAGAAAACCGACCGTGCGCTTTAAAGTGCCGGCCGACAAACAGATTTTAGTGCGCGACATGGTACGCGGCGACGTTGTGTTTGATTCCAACGGCATCGGCGATTTCGTCATTGTTAAATCCGACGGCATCCCGACTTACAACTACGCCGTTGTTATCGACGACGCTTTAATGCACATCACCCATGTTATCCGCGCCGAGGAGCATCTTTCCAACACTCCGCGCCAGTGCCTGATTTATGACGCGCTTGGCTTTGAGAAACCGACCTTCGGCCACATTTCCCTGATTCTGGGCAAAGACCACACAAAAATGAGCAAACGCCACGGCGCAACTAGTGTTGACCAGTACCGTCAGCTGGGCTACCTGCCGGAAGCGATTGACAATTTCCTTGCGCTGCTGGGCTGGGCGCCGAACAGCGAGCAGGAAATTTTCAGCATGGACGAACTTGTTAAGGAGTTCAGCATGGACCATGTTGCCAAGAACCCTGCCGTATTCGATATCGACAAGCTGAACTGGATTAACCAGCATTATATGCGCAAATTAAGCCGCGATGAATTTTACGAAGCTGCCAAACCGCACATGGTTAAAAAAGGCTTCATCACCGGCGAAGAATTCGGCGACAAGCTGGAATGGCTGAAAGACGTTGTTGCCACCGCGCAGCAGCATGTATCCTACGCTGCCCAGGTACCGGACGACGTTGCCATGTACTTTACCGATAATTTTGATTTTGAAAACGACGACGCTAAAAACGTGCTGCTGGAAGAAACCGTGCCGCAGGTAATCCGCCTGCTGTTTGACAAGCTGCCGAAGCTGGAAGGGCTGGACGGCCCTTCCGTGAAGGCAACGTTTAAAGCAATCCAGAAGGAAACCAAGCTGGGCGGCAAAAACGTGTTCATGCCTATCCGCGTGGCGCTGACGGGCAACCAGCACGGACCGGAGCTTGCCGAAATGGTGCCGCTGCTGGGCCTTGCACGTACCGTAAGCCGCATTAAAAACAGCCTTGACAAGGTTGGCGTTCAGTTATATTAAGGAGCAATTACCATGGCTATTAAGGTTTATAATACGCTCACCAAAAAGAAAGAAGAATTTGTACCGCTGCACCCCGGCAAAGCCTATATGTATGTGTGCGGCATTACGCCGTACAACAACCCGCATATCGGCAACGCGCGCCCCTTTGTAACATGGGACGTAATCCGCCGCTTTTTGGAGCATGAAGGTTATGACGTGCTGCATGTGCAGAACTTTACCGATGTTGACGACAAAATCATCAACGCCGCCAATAAGGAAGGCGTGGCGTGGAGCGACATCTGCGGACGCTATATCGACGTTTACTTTAAGGAAATGGATATGCTGAATATCCGCCGCGCGCATGTTTACCCGCGCGTTTCCGAGCATATGCCGGAAATTATTAACGTGGTGCAGACCCTTATCGACAAGGGCTATGCTTACGAAATGGACGGCGATGTTTATTACAGCGTGGAAAAATTTGACCGTTACGGCGAACTGTCCGGCCGCAAGCTGGAAGACATGATGGCGGGCGCGCGCGTCGACGTTAACGACAAAAAACACAACCCGTTTGACTTTGCGCTGTGGAAGGCCGCCAAACCGGGCGAACCGTACTGGGAAAGCCCGTGGGGCAAAGGCCGTCCGGGCTGGCATATCGAATGCTCTGCCATGAGCATGAAATATCTGGGCGAAAGCTTTGATTTCCACGGCGGCGGCAGCGATTTGATTTTCCCGCACCACGAAAACGAAATTGCCCAGTCCGAAGGCTGCACCGGTGTGCATCCGTTTGTGCGCTACTGGCTGCATAACGGCTTTATCACCGTTAACGAAGAAAAAATGTCCAAATCTTTGGGCAACTTCTTTACCGTCAGCGATATTCTGGCGCATTTTGATGCGGAAACCCTGCGTTTCTTCATCGTTTCCACGCATTACCGCAGCCCGCTGGATTTCAGCGATGAGCGCCTGACCGAAGCACAGCGCAGCCTTGCCCGCCTGAAAAACGCACAGGACAATTTAAAAGAGCTGGCGCAGATGATCAGCGGTGGTGCTACGGAAACCAGCAAGCCGCTGTATGAAAAAATCAGCGCCATGCGCGAAGGCTTTATGGAAGCTATGCGCGACGACTTTAATACTGCCCTTGCCATCAGTTTTATGTTTGAACTGGGCAAGGAAATCAATATTTACCATCAGCATGTTTCCGCAGGCGGCGAAAAGCCGGACGGCAAACTGGTAAGCATTATGCAGGATGTGTTTGCAGAGTTCTGCAGCATTATCGGCGTTCTGGAAAACAATGCCCAGCCCGCCGCTCAGGCAGATGCAGGCCTTGAGGACCAGCTGATTGAAACGATTGTAAACCTGCGCCAGGAAGCACGCGCTGCCAAAAATTACGCACAGGCTGACGCTTTACGCAACAAGCTGGCAGAACTCGGCGTTGTGCTGGAAGATACCCCGCAGGGTGTACGGTGGAAGAAACAGTGAAGTTTGAACAGTATAAATTAGTTAAACAACATGCTCTGGCAGCCCTGGAGGCTGCCGGAACTGCTTTACCGGACGCAGATAAGCTGAACCCGGTTTTACTGGCGTACATCGGCGACGTTGTGTTCTCGCTGTACGTGCGCTTACGCTTTCTGGCGGCGTCCAGCCATATCCGCGTGATACATGATTTCAGCTCCAAAGCCGTATCGGCAGTGTGCCAGGCCAAAGCGCTGGAAGCACTGAAAGACACGCTGACGGAAGAAGAAATGACCGTCGTTAAACGCGGGCGCAACACCAAATCAACGGTGCCCAAAAGCGCCAGTGTGCATGAATACCGCATGAGCACGGCGTTTGAAGCGTTGATTGGCTGGCTGTTCCTGCGCGAGGATGAGGAGCGTCTGGAAGAAATTTTGGATAAAGCTTTTGCTATAATACTTGAAGGTTTGAAAAAATGAGGTAAAAAAATGCAGGTAAAATTACTGAGGCATACGCCGGAACCCGAAAAGACCGTTGCCATGAGCGCGCGCCTTTGCTATTCGCCTATCGGCGCGGCGCAGCTGGAAGAAAAAATTTCTGACGAACAGGCTGCAACACTTGTGCGCAAGCTTGTTTCCATGGGGCATTTTTCCACTTTGGAACATGTAACCTTTACCTTTGCGATTGAAGGCGTTTCGCGCGTGTTGACGCATCAGCTGGTGCGCCACCGCATTGCGTCGTATTCGCAGCAGTCGCAGCGTTATGTTAAAGAGCATAACTTTGAAACCATCATGCCGCCGAGCATCGCCGCAAGGCCGGAAGCCAAAGCGGAGTTTGAGGCGCTGATGCAGAAATTGCAGGATACCTACAACAAATTTACGGAAATGGGCATCCCGGCGGAGGACGCGCGTTATGTGCTGCCCAACGCTGCGGAAACCAAAATCGTCTGCACTTTTAACGCACGCTCGCTGCTGAACTTTTTCAGCCTGCGCTGCTGCATGCGTGCCCAGTGGGAAATCCGCGCGCTGGCGGAGGCGATGCTGGCAGAATGCAAACGTGTTGCGCCGGTAATTTTTGAAAACGCCGGCCCGACCTGCGTAAGCGAGGGCATTTGCCGCGAAGGCGCGATGAGCTGCGGCCGCCTTGCCGCTATTTTAAAGGCGAAGGAAGCTGCCAAAAAGCAGTAACGGTGAGCGCGATGAAGGAAGAATTTATTGCCGGAAGGAACCCCGTGACGGAAGCCCTGCGCAGCGGACGCGCGCTGAACAAAATTATGGTGCAGGACGGCGCAAAGGGTGTTACGGAAATTATTGCCGCCGCCAAAGCAAGAAACGTGGCGGTGGAATTTGTAAAAAGCGATAAGCTGGACAAGCTGGCTCAGGGTGTGCGCCATCAGGGCGTGGTGGCTTATGCCGCGCCGGTGGCATTTAAAACGCTGGAGGACGCACTGAAAAAAGCTGCGGCTAAAAACGAAGCGCCGTTTTTGCTGCTGCTGGACGAATTGCAGGACCCGCAGAACCTTGGCGCTATAATCCGCACGGCGGACGCCGCTGGCGTGCATGGTATTTTGTTGCCCAAACGCCGCAGTTGCCCGCTGAACGCCGTTGTTGCCAAAATATCGGCCGGTGCGGTGGAATATGTGCCGGTTATCCAAATCGGCAACATTGTGCAGCAGCTTGAAGATTTGAAAAAGCAGGGCTTTTGGGTTGCCGGTGCCGATATGGACGGCGAGCCTTACACCAAAGCTAATTTAACCGGTCCGCTGGTGCTGGTCGTCGGCGCGGAAGGCAAAGGGCTGGGCAGGCTTGTTAAGGAACACTGCGATATTATCGTCAGCCTGCCGATGCAGGGCGGCGTAAATTCGCTGAACGCTGCGGCAGCCGGTGCTGTTTTAATGTACGAGGTTGTGCGTCAGCGCGGTTTAGAGGCACAGAAAAATGCGTGAGTGGCTGATTGTTGACGGATACAATGTAATAAACAGTTGGACGGATTTTGCCAAGCTGCGCAAGGATAACCTTGAGCATGCCCGCGATTTGCTGCGCGAAAAAATTTTGGAGTACGCCGTGTTTAAAGGCTACAGCGGGCTGCTTGTTTTTGACGCGCAGGAGGTACAGGGCAGCGCCGAAGAAGAAAATTACGGCGCGGTAACCGTTATTTACACCGACGAAGGCGAAACGGCGGATTCGTGGATTGAACGCAAAACCTACGAGTTTGTAGTTACCAGTGACTACGCCGAACAGATAAACATTCTGGGCAGCGGCGCTTACCGCATATCCGCCCGCGAATTTAAAGAAGAATACAGGCGCGCCAAAAAGCAGATTGAAGAAAAAGTGCACGCCACCGCAAGCGGCACAGGCCGCAACGAGCTGGGCGGGCGGCTGCACGAGCATGTACGCGCGCATTTTGAAAAGCTGCGCCGCCGGTAATTTGACGCAGCGGCAAATATTTATTATAATTACAATACACTACATTTTTATAAAGTTTTAAAAAGAAATAAACGGAGGGCGTTCAGATGAGCGCAGAAACACCGACAAATCCATACAGCGCTTTTGAGAACATGACCGACGAGGAAGTTGTTGCAAAAGCCAAGGAAGATAATGTGCTGGCTCAGGAATACCTGCTGCACAAATACCGTAAATTTGTGCGCGCCAAAGCCAGAAGTTACTTTTTAATCGGCGCGGAACGCGAGGACATCATCCAGGAAGGCATGATCGGCCTTTATAAAGCAATCCGCGATTTTAAGGGGGACAAACTGTCCAGCTTCCGCGCTTTCGCGGAGCTGTGCGTTACAAGGCAGATTATTACTGCCATTAAAACGGCGACGCGCCAGAAGCATATACCGCTTAATTCCTACGTGTCGCTCAACAAGCCGATATACGAAGAAGATTCAGACCGCACCCTGATGGACGTTGTCAGCGGCGTCAAGGTTGCCAATCCGGAGGATATGATTATCAGCCGCGAGGAATTTGTCGATATCGAAAACAAAATGAATAACATCTTAAGCGACCTTGAATGGCGCGTGCTGATAAGCTATCTGGACGGCAAATCCTATCAGGAAATTGCCAAAGAGCTTGACCGTCATATCAAGTCGATTGACAACGCTTTGCAGAGGGTAAAACGCAAGCTGGAAAAATATATCGCCACCGAAGGCAGCGCTACTGATTTAAACAGCGTTTACAGCGGGCTTCTGGCGATGGACCCCAGCGAACGCTTTGCCAGCCGCGATTTGCGCGACGGCAGCGCCAGACGCTGATTTAAAGCGTTAACATTGAAACAGAAAATAGCATCGTTTAGAAATTTCTGAATGATGTTATTTTTTTTAGAGGATTTTGGGCTTTAACAGCGAATATGTTTTTTACAAAGTAAAAAGTCCGTAAAGTTTAAGGGAGGTAACTGAAAATGAATCAGGTAGAGGAATTTGAAAAAGTAGTAGAGGAAGCTAAATCCAAACCGGTGAAGGTTGTTGTCGTTACCGGCAAACCGGGCAGCGGCAAAAGTAAAGTTTTAAGGGAAGCAGCCGAAGACAAAAAGTGGGATTATATCGACTGCCGTCTTTTAATTACCGAACAGTTTTTGGAAATTCCTCCCGCGGAACGCAGGGATAAGGCAGCAGCAATGATGAGCGAAATTCTGGATACTTATGATGCGGAAGTTATCATGCTGGACCGCCTGCAAACTTTGTTTGTGCCCGTGTTCCATATAGATATTGCCGACCTCTTGGCAAAACTCAGCGAAAAATATGTTATCGTAACGGCATGGCCGGGATATATGGAAGACGGCAAACTCTGCTATGACAAGTTTGACGGCACCGAGTCCATCCGTATCAGCGCCGAGGGCTTTACCCTCTGGAATGTAGATTAATAACGGTTTTATACCCGGTGAGGGGGTTATCATGGCACAGGCAAAAGGACGATTGGCAGTGCTTACGGGCGGCGGCGACTGCCCGGGATTGAACGCGGTTATCAGAGCGGTTGTAAAGACAGCACTTAAGAACGGTTACGAGATTTATGGTATAGAGAACGGATTCAATGGTTTGATTACCGGAACTATGAAACTGATGGATTACCAGTCTGTATCAGGGATCCTTCCACGAGGAGGGACGATCTTAGGAACGACTAACCGTGATAACCCCTTTCACTTTGCCGTGGAAGAAAACGGCAAATATGTCTTTTATGATAAGCGTGAAGAAGTAGTTAAAAATCTGCGCGACAGGCAGATTGAAGCGCTTGTGGTTATTGGCGGGGATGGCAGCCTCAACATCGCGGCAAAGCTTGCTGCGGAATGCAATGTTAATGTGGTGGGAGTGCCCAAGACGATTGACAACGATTTGCAGTGTACGGAACGTACATTCGGTTTCGATACTGCAATGGCGATGGCAACAGAAGCATTGGACAGGCTGCATACCACGGCGGAATCACATCACCGCGTAATGGCGCTTGAAGTTATGGGCCGTTACGCCGGCTGGATTGCCCTACATTCAGGAATTGCGGGCGGAGCCGATGTGATTTTGCTTCCGGAAATCCCGTACGATATAAATTCCGTGCTGCGTAAGATTGAAGAACGCAGAAACAGCGGTAAAAAGTTCAGTATTATTGTTGTGGCTGAAGGTGCGAAACCGATCGGAGGTGAGCTGTCCGTAGCCAGAGTAGTTGAAGGAAGCTTCGAGCCGCTCCGTCTTGGCGGCGCAGGCGAAAAGCTCGTACGTGAAATTGAAGAACGGACAGGAATTGAATCGCGGTGTACAGTATTAGGTTATTTACAGCGCGGCGGATCGCCTACAGCGTTTGACAGGGTGCTTTCCACCCGCTACGGTGTAGCAGCAGCCGAAGCTTGCATACGCAAGGAATACAACGTAATGGTGTCACTGCAAGGCGACAGAATTGTAACGGAACCTATTGCTAAGGTTGCCTCTAAACCACGGTTAGTCCCGTTAGACAGTGAGATTATACGCACAGGCAGACAAATGGGTTTATGTTTTGGTGACTGAAGCTTCGTAAAACGGATTATTCAGCGGCAACGATATACAAGGGCAGCGGTTTGGACGCCGCTGCCTTTACTTTTGCCTTTTTAAGGTTCATTTAATGTTGGTGTTTTATATTTTTGTTGGCGAAATGTAAAAAGCATAGTATAATGAAACAGAATATGCAACTAAAGCCTTAAAGGCAGAAAGCAGAGGACTATGGATAATAATTTAATTGCCGTAATTATCGGCATAGTTGAAGGCGTGACGGAATTTTTGCCGGTATCTTCCACCGGCCACATGATTATCGTCGGCAATATGCTGGGCTTCGACGGCCCCGTTGCTGATTTGTTTGACGTATTTATTCAGCTGGGCGCAATTTTATCGGTTGTGTTCATTTACAAAGAACGCTTTGCCCGCTTTTTTACCAAAGAGGGCTGGCAGCCAGATAAAGGTTTGAGCGTATGGCATGTTGCCGCCGGAATTGTGCCTGTAATGGGCGTTGCTTACTTGGGGTACAGTTATATCAAAGCTTACCTTTTCTCGCCGTTTACGGTAGCTGTCGGGCTTGTGCTGGGCGCTTTCTGGATGATGTACGCCGAGTACAAAACCAAAGACAAGCAGGCTGAACTTGAAAACGACATTGATAAGCTGACCTTAAAACAGGCGGCAATTGTCGGCGCGTTCCAGCTGCTTTCGCTGTGGCCCGGTTTTTCCCGCAGCGGCAGTACCATTGCCGGTGCCCTTCTTGTCGGCTTAAGCCGTGAAGCGGCGGCAGCGTTTGCGTTTTTAATTGCCGTACCGCTGATGTTTGCGGCCTGCCTGTACGATTTAATGAAACACATCAACTACCTGCAAGCCGAAGATTTTCAGATGCTGGCTATCGGTTTTGTAACCGCGTTTATCGTTTCGTACTTCTCGGTACTGTGGTTTTTGAAATTTTTGAACAAATATAGCTTGACAAGCTTCGCATATTATCGTATTATATTAGCCGTAGCTGCTCTTTGGTATTTCTACTTTTAAGAGGTTCTGAAAAAATCTTAAAAATAAGTAAAAATACTGTTGACAAATGGTTAAACATACTGTAGAATATCATTTGTCACTAGCGAGTGCTGGCATAGCTCAACAGGTAGAGCAGCTGACTTGTAATCAGCAGGTTGTGGGTTCAAGTCCTATTGCCAGCTCCAAAATACGGAGAGGTTCCCGAGTGGCTAAAGGGAGCAGACTGTAAATCTGCCGCGTTTCGCTTCGTTGGTTCGAATCCAACCCTCTCCACCAACCATTCATCGCGGGGTGGAGCAGTTGGTAGCTCGTCGGGCTCATAACCCGAAGGTCGTTGGTTCAAGTCCAGCCCCCGCAACCAATTCAGTTAGGACGCTGATGTAGCTCAGTCGGCAGAGCGTATCCTTGGTAAGGATAAGGTCACCAGTTCAATCCTGGTCATCAGCTCCAAATAAATATGGCGGCGTAGCTCAGTTGGCTAGAGCATGCGGTTCATACCCGCAGTGTCCGCGGTTCAAATCCGTGCGCCGCCACCAAAAATTTACCTCAATATTTAATATTGAGGGTTTTTTATTATATTCTTATGTTACATAGTTTACAGCAAGCCTACAATGTGGTAAAATTGCCGTAAAGGCCAAAATAAAAAACAAAATCACTATGATTTGGAGGAAAAATGAATGGCAAAGCAAAAATATGAAAGAACAAAACCCCATGCTAACATTGGCACCATCGGTCACGTAGACCATGGCAAAACCACTCTTACCGCTGCAATCAC
>CASEGD010000005.1 GCA_949287345.1 uncultured Phascolarctobacterium sp.
ACAGCGTCCATCGCTGCCGTGCCGATTTCCCTGACGGCGTTTTCAGCTTCTTCCATTCTTCAACCAGCCTTTCTTACAGGCGCAGCCTGTTTTCCAGCGCGCGCGCCAAAGTAAGCTCATCGGCATACTCCAAATCGCCGCCGACGGGCAGACCGTGCGCAATGCGGCTGGTTACAACGCCCATGGGTTTCAGCAGCTGCGCTAAATACGCCGCAGTCGCCTCGCCCTCCACATTGGAATTGGTCGCCAAAATAACTTCCTTCACGTCACCATGCTGCAAGCGGCGTAATAGCTCCTTTACGCGCAGGTTGTCCGGGCCAATGCCGTCCAGCGGCGATAAAGCGCCGTGCAGCACATGGTACAATCCGCGGTAGCCGCGGCTGCGTTCCATCGCCATCACGTCCTGCGGCTGCTCAACCACGCAGATAATAGTTTTATCGCGCCCCGGGTCGCTGCAAATTTCGCACTCCGGCTTATCTGTTAAATTGTAGCAGGTATGGCACAGGCACACCTGGCGTTTGGCATCAACCAGCGCGGCGGCAAGACGCTGCACGTCCTCCGCCGGCATATTGATGATGTGGTAAGCCAGGCGCAAAGCCGTTTTGGAACCAACACCCGGCAAACGGCGCAGCTGTTCGTGCAGGTTTGCCAGCGGGCGTATCAGGCGCGCCATATCAGAACATGCCCGGCAGTTTCATGCCGCCAGTCAGCTTGCCCATTTCTCTTTCGGTCATTTCCTCTACCTTGCGCATAGCTTCGTTAACGGCAGTGGTAACCAAATCTTCCAGCATTTCCACATCGTCCGGGTCAACAGCGCTCGGCGCGATGGTAATTTTTTCAACGGTTTTGCGGCCGGTTACGACAACGGTAACGGCACCGCCGCCTGCTGTTGCTTCAACCGTGCGGTTTTTAAGGTCTTCCTGCAATTTCAGCATTTCCTGCTGCATTTTCTGTACTTTTTTCATCATGCCCTGCATATTTGCCATTCCGGGGTTAAACATAAATAAACTCCTCCTTAAAATTGTTTACAGTTTTTGTAAGGTGCCGCCAAAAGCCTCCATGGCTTTTTTAACAACCGGCTCCAAATCTTCCGGGGCGAGCGCCGGTGCGGCAGGCATCGGTTTCAAGCCTGCTTCCTCCACGCAGTTCAGCCTTACCTCGCAGCGCGCAAGGCGCAGCAAAACCGCTTCAAAAGCTTTTTTATAATCAGCGTCATTCATACGCTTGCAGTTAAACTTATTTTTAAACGCAACCGTCAAAATGCCGTTGACATAATCAATAGCATGCCCTCCGGCAGCGCATGCCACCATCGAGCGTTTCTTTTCGGATTTTAAAATTTCCAGCACCTGCTGCCACATTTCTTCCGCCGCTGCTGCGTCGCCCTGCGGTGCGGGTGTGGCTACAAAGGTTTCTGTCTGCACAGGCTCCGGCTTTTTGGGTGCAGCCGCTTTTTGCGGCGTGCTTACCGGGGCAGGCGGTGTTTTTTGCTGCACCGGTTCTTCCGCCGGCGCGGATATTTGAATCCCGTGTTCTTCCGCCACAACGTAATCAAACTTGGGCTGTGCTGCGGCAGCTTCCGGCTGATGGACAGGCGCCGCCTGCTGTACCGGCACGGGCTGAACCTCCGGCGCAACTTGCTGAACGGGAACAGTAATTTGCCCTGCCAGCATGGCTTCCAGCTTCTGCACGCGCGCGGTCAATGCTGCCAGCGTGCTGCCTTCGATGCGGCACAAATCAAACAGACACATCTCCGCCGCTATGCGCCCGCGCACACTCTGGCGCAGTTCTATCGTACACTGGTGCAGGCGTTCCTCCGCCGCCATTAAGCGGTCGGTGCCGTACAAGCCTTCCAGCGCGGCAATTGCTTCTTTAGTATCGGTCAGGTAAATTTCGCGGTAATCGGGCGAAGCCTTATATAAAAGTACGGCGCGCAGGTATTCGGCAAGCTCGGTAATAATCTGCTTTACGTCCTTGCCGCCTGCCAAAAGCGTTTCCAAAAGCTCCAGCGCCTTTGGCACCTGCCCTTCGCCGATGGCTTTAACAAGCTCGCGCAGGGCTTCGCGCCCTACAATGCCCAGCACGCTGCGCACGGTTTCCGCCGTTACGCGCTCCGCCATTACGCCGCATTGGTCAAGCAAACTTAATGCGTCGCGCATGCCTCCGTCCGCCTGTACGGCAATCAGCTGCAAAGCGTCGTCGTCAGCAGCAATGCCGCTGCCGTCCGCAACTTCGCGCAGGCGCTTTACAATATCGGCGTCCGTCACACGGCGGAAGTCAAACCGCTGGCAGCGCGAATGGATGGTCGCCGGTATTTTGTGCGGCTCGGTCGTTGCCAGAATAAAAATTACATGCGGGGGCGGTTCCTCCAAAGTTTTCAACAGCGCGTTAAAGGCTTCGGTCGTCAGCATGTGCACTTCGTCGATGATATACACTTTATAGCGTCCGCTGACAGGCGCAAAGGCAACTTTTTCGCGCAAATCGCGGATTTCATCAATGCCGCGGTTGGAAGCAGCGTCGATTTCAAACACGTCCATCGAAGTACCGTCGTTAATGCGCACGCAGTTTTGGCACTCGTTACAGGGGTTCGGCGTCGGCCCGTGCTCGCAGTTAACGGCCTTGGCCAGAATTTTGGCCGTACTGGTTTTGCCCGTGCCGCGCGGCCCGGCAAACAGATACGCGTGGGCAATGCGCCCTGTTTCCAGCGCGTTGGTCAGCGCCGTACGCACCGCCTCCTGCCCTACCAGCGCGTCAAAGCCCTGCGGCCGCCATTTTCTGTATAACGCAACGTATGCCAACTGCCTCACCTCCAAAAAATCTTTACCTGTTAATTATATAAAATTTCTGCCGATAAGTAAAATAAAAAAGCAGCCCCGTAAGGCTGCTCGCATTACTTCCTTGCAGGACCGCAAATGCAGGCACCCCTGCGGCACATAAAAGTAACTGCTTAGTGCTGCTCCCTCCCGGTCCTGACACGGTTCACAGGCTTTCATTGCGCAGGACCCGCCATCTGCAGCCCTGCAAAGAAGTAATAAAAAAACCGCTTACGCGGCAAGTTTTTAAGTGGCGGAGAGAGAGGGATTCGAACCCTCGGTACGGTTTCCCGCACACACGCTTTCCAGGCGTGCACCTTCAACCACTCGGTCATCTCTCCGTGTTGAAAATGTAAGGTGTTTATTAAATTGTCGCCGCAAAAAAATACTTGCGGCCATGGCATCAGCCGCAAGTAACAGTATAGCTTTATTTTGGTTAATTGTCAAGCGTTTTGCGATATTTTTTATTTATTCTTCCGCTGCATTCTCCGGCGGCAGCAAAAGCAGCGAGCGTTCGGCGTTTAAAGTTACGTTCTGCGCCGTGCTGCCCATCACTAAGCCCTTAACCAGCCCTGCGCCGGTTTTGGCCATAACAATCAGCGAAACGTCCTCTTTTTCCGCCAGGCGCAAAATCTCTTTGGAAGCCGCACCCTTGCGCACATGGTAAGTGGCCTTGATGCCGAAAATTTTCATTTCATCCACCAGTTCCTGCAAGCGCAGCCCCGCCGTGCGCATTTTATCGTCCAAATCAGTCTGGCTGCGGCTGCGTTCCACAACATGCACAAACACAACTTCGTTAATATGCTCGCGCAGCATGCGGATAACGTCCAGCGCCGACAGCGACTTCAGCGAAAAATCGGTCGGTACTAAAATGCGGTGCAGCAAATTTCTTTGCAGCATTTCTTCTTCGTCGTTTTCCACGGGCTTCGATACAAACAGCGGCCTGTCCGTCGCGCGCGCCAGGTCAAAAGTGGTGCTGCCCAAAAGCGCGCTTTTAAAAAAGCCCTTGCCGTGCGAAGCCACCATAATCAAACCGGCGTCTTCCTCCTCGGCAATATCCGTCAGCTCCTCAAAAACCTCGCCGCTGCGGTACAGCTCGTGCGCCTCCTCGTAACCGGCACGGCGCAGCTCAGCCACCACGGCTTTCACGCGGCTCTGCACCTTTTTGTAGGCGCTGCTGTCCGGGTCGGCGTCGCTTTTATCCTTAAACACATGCGCCACCGTAATTTCGGTATCAACATCGGGGCACAGGCTGTAAAAACAATGCACCAGCCCGTCGGCTTCTTCGGTTAAATCGGTCGCTAACAAAACTTTATCAAACATTTTATTATGTTCCCTCCATTATGTTCAGCGGAAAATCAAAATGAATTTAATATGTTAAACTTCGCCATAAAGAATAAAAATCCTGCTATATTTATAGAACAGCGGCGGGCAGAATGATATAATAAAGATGTTTAAAGGAGATTTTTATGGACACCGCTTTACTGATAGAAAAATTAAACCAAACCCATGCGCTCACGCGTGATGAAGCGTTACAGCTTATCCGCGAAGGCGCAGAATATAAAGACAAACTTTTTGTGCTGGCGCAGCAGACGGCACAGCAAAGCTTTGGGCGCAATATTTTTGTGCGCGGGCTGATTGAGTTTACCAATTACTGCAAAAACGACTGCTACTACTGCGGCATCAGGCGCAGCAACAAAAACGCAGCGCGCTACCGCTTAACGCGGGATGAAATTTTGGAGTGCTGCCGCGCGGGGTATGTGCTGGGCTTCCGCACCTTTGTTTTGCAGGGCGGCGAAGATTACACTTACAGCGACGGTGACATCGCCGCCATTGTGCGCGCGATAAAACAGCAGCATCCGGACTGCGCCGTTACGCTTTCCATTGGCGAGCGCAGCCGCGAAACCTATAAATTATGGAAGGAAGCCGGTGCCGACCGCTACCTTCTGCGGCACGAAACGGCTGATTTTGCGCATTATGCCAAACTGCACCCGGCAGAACTTTCCGCAACCAACCGTCAAAGCTGCCTGTACACTTTAAAAGAGCTTGGCTATCAGGCAGGAGCGGGCTTTATGGTCGGTTCGCCGTACCAGACGGCGGAAAACTTAGCGGACGACCTGATGTTTTTGCAAAAGCTGCGCCCGCAGATGATTGGCATCGGCCCGTTCATCCCCCACCACGACACGCCGTTTAAAAATGAACCGGCAGGCAGCGTGGAGCTGACTTTGGTGCTGCTGGCAATTTTGCGTCTGCTGTTCCCGCATGTGCTGCTGCCTGCAACGACGGCGCTCGGCACACTGTGCCCCGGCGGGCGCGTGCTGGGCATTAAGGCAGGAGCAAACGTCATCATGCCCAACCTGTCGCCGCAAAACGTGCGCGGCAAATATTTACTGTACGATAACAAGCTGCACAGCGGCGCGGAAGCAGCCGAAGCGCTGGAACTTTTAAATCAGGAAGTTGCCGGCATCGGTTATAAAATCGTTGCCGCGCGCGGCGATTACACGGAGGAGCCATGGACGCAAGGCTGAGAGTTTTAAGCACTTACAAATTGCTGAACAACGCGCGGTACTTCCGCCTGCGTTTATGCCTTGAAGGCATCGTCACCGGCGTGACGGCGGGCGTAATTATCAGCGGCTTCCGCCTTGCCTTGATAGAAGGCGCCGCACTGCGTGAAAAGCTGCTGGCAGATTTGTTTGCGGGCGGTTTTACTGCGTCTGCCGTTTTGCTGTGGCTGAGCGCGCTGCCGGTAATTGCTTTTGTTTTAACACAGCTAAAAAATGCCGAACCGCAGGCGGCAGGCAGCGGCATACCGCAGGTTAAAGGCGCGATAGCTGGCGTGTTCAAGCTGCGCTGGCTGCGCATTTTGTTGGTTAAATTTGCGGCGTGCGCTATCGCTATCGGCAGTGGCTTATCGCTGGGCAGGGCAGGCCCGTCCATCCAGATGGGCGCTGTTGCCGGTCAGGGCGTCAGCCGTTTGCTCGCACGACCGCGCGTTGAAGAACGCTACCTTTTAAGCGGCGGCGCTGCGGCAGGCCTGGCGGCCGTTTTTAACGCACCGCTTACCGGCGTAATTTTTGTACTGGAAGAACTGAACCACAACTTCAGCGGCTTGCTCCTGTTCCCGGCGTTATCGGCGTCGCTCGCGGCAACGCTCGTAAGCCGCATCATGCTGGGGCGCGACACCGTTTTTGATTTCAGCGGCCTGCCCATAATGCAGGTTGGCGATTTTGGGGTTATCCTTACGGCAGGCTTCATCTGCGGCGTGCTTGGCTTATTTTTTAACGCCGGTCTATTAAACAGCAACCGTATTTATCAAACCGGCATCTTAAAAAACGCTTATGTAAGCAATTTTTTACTACTCGTTATCACCGGCGTAGTTGGCTTTTATCTGCCGCAGGCGCTGGGCGGCGGCGATGATTTACTGACGGACATTGCCTTTAACAGCTACCCGCTGACGGTTTTGCTGCTGTTTTTGGCGGCCAAGGTTGTACTGACGCTGCTGGCGTTTGGCAGCGGTTTGCCGGGCGGCGCGTTTATACCGACGCTTGTTACCGGCGGGCTGGTGGGCAGCGTGGCGGCAGCCGTGTTTACACAGTTTGGCTTTTTGGGCGCGGCTTATAAAGCCAATATCATCGTCATCTGCATGGCGGCGTTTTTTACCGCCTCCGTGCACACGCCCATTACCGCCACCGTGCTGGTAATGGAAATGACGGGTTCGTTTCTACACCTTTTGCCTTTGGCGCTCGCCTCGCTGACGGCGTTTGCAACTACGGAAATCTGGCGTGCTAAACCATTGTACGGTGAACTGCTTTTGCGGCTTTTGAACAGCACTAAAATGCCTGACCGCAGCGCTGAACAGGAGCGCAGCATTATTGAACTGACCGTTGCCACGGGCAGCAGCGCCGACGGGCGCCTGGTGCGCGAAATAAGCTGGCCGCGCCACACGCTTTTGGTTGACGTAAAACGCGGCGACGAAGAACTTATCCCTGAAGGCAATACCCGCCTGCGCAGCGGCGATACCTTATACATTTTGGGCTACGCAGCGGAACTTGAAGAACTGGAAAAATTAGTCGGAAAATAACAAAACGGCAGTTGCCTTTTAAGGCCGCTGCCGTTATTTTTATGCCTGTTTTAAGTTTTAATCAATACCGGTAACAGTATAGCCCAGCGCTTCCACTGCCGCTGTTAAATCGCTGTCGGCAGGTGCGGCTTCTTTATCGCAACAAACCTCCGCCCAGTTTTTGTCCAATTTAACTTCCACGCCGGTTACGCCGTTAATCTGCGCCAGCGCGTTTTGCACTTTGGCTGCGCATTTTTCGCACGCCATTCCTTCAATTTTAACTACCTTATAATCAAGGCGTTCAATTTTAAAAATTACCGGGCGCGTGCCATCGTTGCAGCAGGCAATCATCATACGCTCGTCGTTAGTCCAGCCGTTCATAATGCTGCCGCCCTGCAAGGCAGTGTAAACATAGCGGCTGATGCAGTCCCACGCTTCGCTGCACTGCGTACCGTTGCCTGTACGCCAAAAGGTGTCATCGCCGCCATAGCGTTCAAAAACAAATTCATCGCCCACATTGTAAAATGGGCACGGACCGCTTTTAGGGTCTGCCAGATATTTTTCCTGATAATCGTTAAAGCATTTTTTCTCCAAAACCGTCACTTTGCATTTGTGCTGCATGATGCTCGCTCCTTTTTATATTTATATTTTTAGTTTAATGTCTTTGATTATACGCTAATTTTTTATTTTTACTTTATTACTCATGTTACTTTTTATAACTAAAAAGTAACCAAAAAGTTTTCGCGGCAGAATATTTTCTTAACGCAACATTCCAGTTTAAAAATTACAAAAACTGCGTAACTCGCTTCGCTCAAACAAACACAGTTTTTGCAATTTTTCTTATTAAATATTGCTAAAAATATATGCCGCATTTGCTGCAAATTCGTACTTTATCACTATTTAATAAAGAAAAATCCGTATATCATAGTAAAAAAGACCTTAATTAAACAAAAGCTGTATGCTGTAAGGTGAATAATAAAAAAAACTGCGGCGGCTAAATTTTTTTATCTATTCAAACGAGAGGTCAGCCGCGAAGCCTGACCGGAATCGGAGAAGCCGTAGTTTTTAGCATGAACCGCATCAATACATAGCTTTTGTTTCTTCAAACCCACTAAAACCCCAAATACACCCATTGCCTAACCACGCCGCCAATGCTACAATTTAACTGAACATAACACATCGGAGGAACCGCCGTGCTGACACCACGTTATTATTTCACAGGCGAATTCTGCCGTTTTTACGATTATTTTCTGTCGCACCCGCATACCGAAAAACATTTTGCCAAAGGTGAATACCTGTGGCGTCCGGGACAGCCGCACGAAAAAATTCATTACATAAAAAGCGGCGCGCTGATGCACTACGCCGACCACGAAAACGGACACCGCAAAATCATCAGCTTCCACGGCGAAGGCAGTATTTTCCCCGGTTACCATACCTGCGGCTTTAAAATAGAGCTTTCGCTTACAACGGTTGCCCTGACGGAAATTTCCGTGCTGGAATTTACGCGGCAGCAGTTCAGCAAAATGTTTGAAGAAAACACGGAATTAAGCGAGCAGGTTGTCAACTGGTATTCCATGTACGTCAACCGCCTGCTGTTTGAAACCGTACATCAGGAATACAATTCATCCTTTGTTAAAATCTGCAACCTGCTGTATCTGCTTACAGTAAATAACCCGCAAAACCATGGTTTTTATATTGCAATTACTCAGGACGCTCTTGCCGGAATGCTCGGTTTAAGCCGCGTGCAGATAACGCGCGGGCTTGCGCAGCTACGCCGGCAAAGCATTATCGCCACAGGGCGCGGCAAAATTACCGTTACGGATTTACCGGCACTGGCACGGCTCTGTTCTTCGGAAACCACCGGCTGATATTATGTGCTTTTATTATAAAGCGCAGAAGCAGAAACGTCTGCTTCAAATGATACAAAAGAAAACTAAAACGGCAATAACCTGCTCTATGCAAAAGTTATTGCCGTTATTTTTATACGTATATGGTTTAATAAATGCAGTACAGCTTGTGCGGCGAGCCTGTAAGCGCCTTGCCCCCGTTTGCCGTTACAAGGTAAGTATTCTCACTGCCAACCATGCCAATGCCGGACAGGGCAATCTTCGGCTCCAGTGCAAAGGTCATGCCTTCCGTAAGCACTTCTTTAAAACGGTTGGCAACAGCCGGGCTTTCATCCATAGTAAGCCCTATGCTGTGCCCCAAAAACTTGCCGCCGTTCATAAACCCTTCGGCAAAACGGCTGTCAAAGCGCTTCATTGTTTCGTTATAAATATCTTCCACCACCGTGCCGGGTTTTAACATGGCAGCGGCAAATCGCTCCAGCATTATGCAATGCTCGTGCGCCGCCAAAATCAAATCGCGGTTGGGGTCTTTATTAATATCGCCAAAATAATATACTATCGTTTTATCGGTATGGTAACCTTCCACGCCGCAGGGAATGTCCAGATAAACCAGCCTGCCCGCTTTTAATTTGCGGAACGGCGAGCCGATGCTCTGCACCGCAATGCAGGTGCCGCCCGTGCCGCCGGGGCCATCAAAAGCAGTGCGTACCAGCCCGCTTTTGCCAAACGACGCCACGCCGATAACGTCCTCGCCCAACGGCAGGTTCATGCGCGCAATGCCGTGCGAGCCGCGGCGCAGCATAGCAGTGTAAATTTCCACCGCTAGTTCCGCCTCGCTGATGCCTTCCACAATCATTTTAGGCGCCAGCTGTTCCAGCACCGTTTGGTGAATAGCGCCGCTGCGCTTCATCAGCTCCAGCTCGTAATCGCTTTTTACAAGGCGCAGGCTGCACAAAAGCCCGTCGATATCGGCGTATTCCTTAAACGGCAGATACTTGCGCAGCATATTCAGCCAGTTCACCGTTGCTTTTTTACATTCCAGGTACATAGTTTCCGGCGCAGCGCCATAAAACTCCGCCAAAGTGCGGAAGCTTTTCATCGGGCGGATGTCCGGCAGCAGCGATTCATTGCGGGCGCGGTCATAGCTTCTGCGCACCCACAAAATCTCGTCCTGCGGGCGGATAACCAGTGCGCCCTCCTGCATTGTACCGGTAAAATAGTACATATTAACTTTATTATTAATAACCGCCATCTGCCAGCCTGGATGTTCTTTTTCCATTTCCTCACGGAAACGCGCAAGGCGTATCTGCAGTTCTTCAAGCGGCACGCGGCGGATTTTATCTTCCATTAACGAAGCGTATTCCAAAATTGCCATAGTATTGCTCCTTAGGTAATCTAAAATATGATATTACTCTAAAATCATATCATATTGTAAATATTTCTACAATCGCCTAAGGTGGATTATTATAGTTATGATTACATATATAATCAAGAAAGCATCTTTAATTTATACAAATATTAAACGTTATCCTCTAAAAATCTGTACCCAATAATGTACATAACCACCTACCCCATTTTCATCATAACAATAGCCAACACCAAGTTCTTTAAAATTTTTATCCAAAATATTTCTTCTATGTCCAGGAGAATTCATCCAACCATCTACAACATCTTCCGGAGTTTCAGCTCCGGCTGCTATATTTTCGCCCAAACCACCATTACGCTTTCTTCCGAGTACAGTAAAACATTTACTTCCGTCCGGTCTATCATGGGAAAATAATATAGTTAATTCCTTTGCTCTAATATCTGCTGCCCTTTGCAAATCATCAGTTATACGTAATGGTCTTGCGCCAACTTTAGCTCTCTCTATATTTACCAATTCCAAAACTCTTACATAATAATTTGTAATTTCATTTTCAGTAGGCTCTTCATTGGCTTTCTCTTGTTTTTCCCAATCACCCGGTACAAAACTTTCCTGCGGTACTATATGCATCAAAAAATATAAACGTACAACTTTTGGAGGATTAAAGTTGACAGGATATAAGACTTTGACAACAGTATCGCCAGTATTCTTTAACAATAATTTGTTTTCACCATCTATTGTAACCAGTTCAGCAAAATTATGATCAAACTCATATGCAGCCATAGGAACTTCTACGCTAAAATAATTATTTACAGGTATGGTTAATTCCTGATCATATTCAGCCGCTTCCACACAGTCAACACTTAAAAACTGGACACAAATAATTATTGCGAATAAAAATTTATACAAATTTTTTACCATTAGTACCATCCCCGTTTATTAGCAGTCTACCAAACAACAATAGTCAATTCATTATAAGAAGACGATTTCAATTCTATATTATAATTATACTCTAAATGTTTTTGCAATTGTTCAAAAAGTGTTTTTGGCGAACCACTATAGTGCATAGTAAAAATTCCTTTTCCCTCTGTATAATCATTTAAATTAACATTTTTTACACCACTTACCGCAATAAGCGCGTTCTCTACAACATTTAATTTATCATATCCAGTGCTTATAACAACTAATTGCATAGGTTGCCTATTTCCTGAAGCAAATTCAAGCAATTTACTAGACAACAATTCTCCCATTTTATTTCCAGCAGCGGTTAAAGCTTTTTTTGAAGCCACAGATTCAGAAATATCTACAGCGGAAGCATTCTTAGTATCAGAAGCTATAATTTTACCATTCCTTGCAAAATACATTTTGGCTTCTACCTGAGCCCGGCAACTTAATGTTCCTGTTACTTTTCTCTTAGGTAAAAATTTGCCAACATCTCCAACATATTCACTAAATGCATTACCTACAATTAAAATATCAGCCTGCATAGAACTTGCCAAAGTATGCAATTCATCAGCATTTAGATTAAAAGGATTATTGTATTTTATCCGCTCTTGACTAATATCAACCATATTCTCAAAACCTGCTTCAATAAAAGCATTAGTTAGCGCTATTTCAGCCGCAGAACCTTGATTATAATATCTTCTATTTTTTTCATTAATTATTACGGCTATTTTAGGATTGCGTAAAATATGGTCAATCAAGCCATATTTTGTTAACTCATTCATCAACTTAGAATTCGGATTTAAATCTACCTCTGCATTAATCATTATCTTCCAAGCATCTGCCATTTTTTGTTTATTTATAATACTGTATTGATTAATAAAACCTCTGGAATGTGCGTATATTTTATCTTCTAAAACCATGTTTTTATCTACAATAGTTGTAGAATCTACTAAAACACCCACAGCAGTTTCTACAGCATTACGTAAAGCATCATTCGTTGCTTCTGCTTCCGTTATACCAACACCTGTTACAGTAATGTTTTTTGCAAATGCATTGCTGCAATAAAAAACACTTATTATTAACAATAAAATTAATGTAATTTTCTTCATATTTATTTGCCTCGTTTTACATGATTACCTACAGTAATATTACCTTTACCTTTGATAATTTTCCCTATAGAATAATCTGATTCTACAGAATTGATTTTTAACTTTCCTAATTCTTTTTCTTCAACTGCCATAATTTTTCCAGTATTTGGATGTCTGATTACTTTCCCTTCTTCATAAATAACAAAAATATCATTCTTATGAATGCCATTATTCTTACCAACATCAATATAGGCAATATCGTCACTCAAACTAATAATAATGCCCGAAACGGGATTATATGCATCTATAAGTTCTTTAACTTTTTTTACTGCATCTTCAGCAGCATTAGCTATCATAATATCTCTATCAGGATATTTGTTTTCAAATTCGCTAACTGTATCTGAACCGTCTACTATTTCGGAAATTTCAATAA
The DNA here is from genome assembly GCA_949287345.1 of uncultured Phascolarctobacterium sp. Lineage (GTDB taxonomy): Bacteria > Bacillota > Negativicutes > Acidaminococcales > Acidaminococcaceae > Fusicatenibacter_A. The sequence goes on from CASEGD010000005.1 coordinate 12,547, forward strand.
TACCTGTTTTATTATCAATAAATTTAAAATTAAACTTTACTTTCGCTTTATGACCTTTGTAAAGATAATTATTAAATGATTGAAATTCTGCTAATGTTACATTTCCAATAATTGTGTAATCCGCCCCTACCATCTCGCCAAATTGAATAGCTGTTTGTCCGTTAATAAGCCCCGTACTAGCTATGTTGAGTTCACGTAAAACATAATCCAATTGTGAACGTTCTACGACATTATAATTACCACTTTGCACTAAAATGGTAGTCAAAGCTGTTTCTAAATCTTGTGCAGCTTTACGTCCATAACTATTTCCAAAAGTATTTTCAATTTTAGTAACTGCAACCGCCTTTTTTGCAGCCTCGCAGCTAATATTACCGTTAAATATAATAGCTAAAATAAAAAATGCAAAAACTATTCTTAATACCCTTTTCATCATAAACACCCCGTTATTAATTTTTTCTGCTTAAATCGCATAAGTAATATAATAAATACTCATTATTCAGATATTTATTGTCAACAGGCCACAACCATAAGCCTTTATCAACAAAGCTATTATACAAGGAAAGATAAAATTTACTTGTACTATCTTTATGTATACCTTCAGCACTTTCTCTTAGTAAAACTAAAAATTTATCTTCGTTGCCTAATACTAAATTAGCCATGGCTTTACTGCGTAAACTTTTAGGAGAGTTATCCTTATCTAGTAAAGTACATACTTTTTGCGCTATTTTTTTTGCTTTTTCTCTATATTCATCATACTCACTACTATAAGCAATATCGCCTGCACGGCACAAAATAGCATAATCAAGTAATAACGCTGCGTTATTTACATTATGTTCAAGACTTTTTTGTAATAATCTTTCCGATTCATAAAAAGTCTTTTTGGCATATGGCAATACTCCTTTTCCCCTGTATATTTGCATAGATAGAACAAAATAAGCTACATTATCATTTTCAATAACTTTTGCTTTTGAGATGTTCGATATAGCTTTAGCATAAAAATAACCTTTTTCCGTAGCAACTGTTGCATTTTTAGCTGCACAATACGCTTCATAAGCTTGATTGAAATAATCATTTCCCTCTATATAATTGGGGGATAAGAGCGCATCCTGTTCTATCGAAATATAATTAGCTTTAGTTATGTTAGGAATGAAGAACACACAAAAACTTATCAGTAGTATTTTAAATAACTTCATAGATTTACCTCATAAAGAGATGGGAATATCCCTGCAAATATGCGAAGGATATTCCAAATAGAATATTACTTTATTTTACAAAAACGACTGCACATTGATTAAAAATATCAGCCTGCTCATTTGCAAGCAAAATTTTATCGCCATCCTCTACTGATACAACAACATTTACAGGATTAACAGAATTTAATCCACCTTTAACAGCTAACGCTTTAACAATCAATGGATTATTACCAGCTCTCGTGAACCCTCCAGCTGCTTTCTGCAAATCAGCGGCATATTCTACCATGCCTTTTGAAATAGCAAAATCTTTATCTATATTTTGTATCCCATAAATTGCTCTGCCATTTTTATCATAAATTACAGGGGCAAAGGTTGCTTCAAGTCCTAAATTAGATGCGTCAACAATAACACCAGTATAATTTACAGTTTTTATTTCTTGTATAACATCCTTACTTAAAACTGTAGTCTTTGTGTCTATTTTAATGGCAGGTTCTTTTTTTACATTTTTTGTTACTTCTGGTAATACAGCATTAGCAAGGCTATTACCTGTACCAAACAAAGGTATTCTTAACTTAACAAAATAACTACCATCTTCGTTAGACCCTTCTTCAATAACATGCGCGCCCTTGACTAAAGCTGAAACTCTTGCTTTCACAACATCACTTTGCAGTACTAATGATTCCACAGTAGTTTCAGAATCTACCTGCACTCCTTGAATGGTTTCGGCTAATAAGCGGTAAGCGTCAACTATAGCAGCTCTTCTTGCTAAAACATTACCACGATTACCAACATTTTCAGGAGGATAACCAACACCTATTGCAACAATGTCAGATTCAGCTCCTTTAGTCCAATTAACTGTTCCATTTTGATACATATTAACACTAACAGCTACATTAGCTTCTGTACCGGATGCAGCTACGATAGACGTATTATAGACATTACCAAAAGTCAAAGCTAATCCCAACATCATAGCTGCTGTAAGTTTTTTGTTAATCATTTTCATCATTCCTTCCACATTTTATTTTTTATATATAAATAATATAAATTGACTTATTTATATTATTCCTCTTATTTACTGATAGAACTTTAACCAATAAATAACATATGAATTACGTTGATTCTTTTAATGCCTGACACTTAATTCTTATCACAATTTTTTAAAATGCAATATACAAGCTTTACAACTTTAAATATTTTACAGTATTAATTATACAATTTTTAAAAGCGTATATCAATACAATGTACATCTTTTAATGACTTATTTTTCGTTTTAAATATCATATAATTAATTACATGGAGGTCTTTTCCTATGTATGAGGATTTTGTGGCAAACAGGATTATGCAATTGCGCCAACAAAAAAAAGTTTCTGCTCGTGAAATGAGCCTGGCAATAGGGCAAAATGTAAATTATATCAACCGCATAGAAAATAAGCTTAGTTTACCTTCACTCCAAGGCTTATTTTATATCTGTGAATATTTTAATATCACCCCACAAGAATTTTTTGAAGGCAGTGGAACACCGCTTCCTGCAATAATGCTATTACATGAAGCCACACATATTTTATCAACGCTAAACGAAGAACAGCTATCGCTTATAATAGCTGTTGCAAAAGCTATGCAAAATAAAAAATAACCAACCATAATAGTTTTTAAAACTGCTTATGGTTGGTTATTTTTATTAGAAAATCACTTTTTAAATTTTAGTCTTTATTAAACAAACCCGTAAAATCAAAAGTGGCAAAATAATCTGCCGGAGTTTCGGCGCGGCGTATCATTTCAACGCTGCCGTCCTCTTTCAGCAAAAGTTCTGCGCTGCGCAGCTTGCCGTTGTAGTTATAACCCATGGCAAAGCCGTGCGCACCGGCGTCATGGATAAATACCAAATCGCCGATATTTATTTCCGGCAGCATACGGTCAATGGCAAATTTATCGTTGTTTTCGCACAAGCCGCCCGTAACGTCATATTTGTGGTCGCAGGGAGCGTTTTCCTTGCCCATAACGGTTATATGGTGGTAAGCGCCGTAAATAGCCGGGCGCATCAGGTTGGCGGCGCAGGCATCCAGCCCGATATATTCTTTATAAATATGCTTTTGGTGAATAACGCGGCTTACCAGCGCGCCGTAAGGTGCCAGCATATAGCGGCCCATTTCGGTATAAAGCCTTACGTTGCCCATACCTGCGGGTACAAGCACTTCTTCATAAGCACGGCGTACGCCTTCGCCAATTTCCATAATGTCATTTTGCGGCTGTCCGGGGCGGTAGGCAATGCCGACACCGCCGGAAAGATTAATAAATTCAATGGAAGCGCCGGTTTCTTCTTTTAATTCCACGGCTACTTTAAACAAAATGCGTGCCAGTTCCGGATAATAATCGTTGGTAACGGTGTTGCTTGCCAAAAACGCATGCAGCCCAAAGTGTTTTACTCCCTTAGCCATAAGGCGTTTGTAAGCCTCGGTAAGCTGCTCACGAGTCATGCCGTATTTGGCGTCGCCCGGGTTATCCATAATGTTGTTGGCAATGGCAAAATGCCCGCCCGGGTTGTAGCGGCAGCATACCGTATCGGGAATATCGGCCACGCGCTCCAAAAAGTCAATATGGGTAATATCATCCAGATTTATAGTGGCATTAAGTTTGCGTGCCAGCTGAAAATCTTCGGCAGGCGTATCGTTGGACGAAAACATAATTTCGTCACCCTTAAAGCCAACCGCATCAGCCATTAAAAGCTCCGTATAAGAAGAACAATCAGCGCCGCAGCCTTCTTCATGCAAAATTTTTAAAATGCCCGGTGTCGGTGTTGCTTTTACCGCAAAATATTCCTTAAAGCCTTTATTCCAGCTGAAAGCCTTATTAACTCTGCGCGCTGTTTCGCGGATGCCTTTTTCATCATATAAATAAAACGGTGTTGCATAGCGTGATGCAATATCTTCAAGTTGTTCTTTGTTAACAAACGGAATTTTTTCAGACATTAATCTCAACCTTTCTGCAATTCAATCAGTTTAATTTCGTTTTTAAGCGCGTCCTTAAACAAATCCACCAGGTTACGCTTACAGGAATATAAACAGGTTGAATTTGCCCCCTCATCCAAATCACCGGTCAGCACCGTCTGCGAATCGGCTATCAGCCTTATCTGCCCTGTCTGTTTAACGGTGTTGTAGCAAATTGCCCCCGGAAGCAGGAAATCGCTGCCGGTAATAACCACTACCTTTAAGCCGCGGTCAAGCGCGTCTTCAAGTTCAGTACGCAAAAGTTCCATTACAGCGGCATTTGCCGATACATAAATGCGCGCCTGCGCGTTAAGCACCGTGTTTTGCAGCTTACTGATGATTTCCGCATTGCCCTTGATGGTGATGTAGCCTTCGGCTTCGTTCTGCACGCCCGGCAGCTCTTTTAAAAGTTCGTCGCGCTGCTCCGTAAGGCGGCGTATTTTATTGTTGCAGAACTCCTCCGGCGCAACCGGCGTGTAACGCGTCACTTTGCCTTCTTCCATTATATAGGCCGCGCCCTTTTCCACCAATCCGGCCAAAGCCGTGTAAGTGTTGGAACGCGATATGCCCGTCTGCTTGGCAGCCTCGTAGCCCGTAAGGCGTCCGGCCTTTAAAAGCAGCAGGTATAAAGTTGCCTCCTGGCGTGTAAGGTTAAAGTGCATCAAGCGTTCGGTGATTTCCATTCCCCTCATTCAGCCCCTTGTATATTGT
>CASEGD010000006.1 GCA_949287345.1 uncultured Phascolarctobacterium sp.
TAGAACTGATTACCCCGATCGCTATCGAACAGGGCCTGCGCTTTGCAATCCGCGAAGGCGGCCGTACCGTTGGCGCCGGTGTTGTAACCGAAATCGAAGAAAAATAATTAACGCTGTCAGCGGCATATATCTAAGGCCGGACTTTTCAGCCCGGTCTTAGATTATTTTTTTAAACATTGTTGACATAACCCGTTAACTGTGGTACTCTATATTAGTGAAATTTTCAGACCAGTAATTTTGACAGCAAGCGAGGTGTAATGAATGCGTACTCTGATTACTTTGGCCTGCACTGAATGCAAACAGCGCAACTACCAGACCAACAAAAACAAAAAGAATGATCCTGACCGCATTGAGATCAACAAGTACTGCAAATTTTGCAAAAAACACACTTTACATAAAGAAACCAAATAATCTTTGTGTTTGAGTTTTACTAGGGATTTTTAGCAAGGATGTGAAGAAATGGCCGTTCCAGAAATACCGAGTGTGAAAGACACCAACGGCATTGTGCGCTTTCTGCGCGAAGCAAAATCTGAACTAAAAAAAGTGACCTGGCCTACCAGACGAGAACTTATTGCCCATACAATCGTTGTATTTATTGCCGTTGTCCTTTCAGCAATCCTGATCTGGGTAATTGACAGTATTTTTGCTGGGCTTTTCCAGTTGATTTTACAATAAGTTTGAGTAAGGAGGAAGGGGAGTAATTCCCCGGCACCGATATGGAATCAGAAAAACGTTGGTATGTCATACATACTTATTCCGGTTACGAAAATAAAGTAAAAGCCAATCTGGAACGCAAAGTCCATTCCCTGGGTATGGAAAACGAGGTTTTCAACATTGTAATACCCATGGAAAATGAGATAGAAGTAAAAGACGGCAAAAGACGCAGCGTGCAGCGCAAGGTTTTCCCGGGCTATGTACTGGTGGAAATGATTGTTAACGACCGCAGCTGGTATGCCGTCCGCAACACTCCAGGCGTAACCGGTTTTGTAGGATCCGGCACCAAGCCGATTCCTCTTACCGAGGATGAGGTTAAGCAGATTATGCGCTCTATGGGCGTTGAGGAGAGCCGTCCTAAAATTGATTTACAATTACAGCAGATTGTGCGCCTTAAAAGCGGCCCGTTTGCCGGATGCCTCGGCAGCGTTTCCGAAATTAACGAGGAACGCGGCAAGCTGAAGGTTCTTGTGGACATGTTTGGGCGTGAAACACCTGTTGAAGTTGATTTTACTCAAGTTGAAGAAGCTGAATAAGGAGGTGTAATAAATGCCGAAAAAAGTCGTTAAAATGGTAAAATTACAGGTACCGGCTGGTAAAGCTACTCCGGCTCCTCCTGTAGGCCCTGCACTCGGCCAGGCCGGTGTAAACATTATGGCTTTCGTTAAGGAGTTCAATGAACGTACTGCTCAGCAGGCAGGTCTTATCATCCCGGTAGAAATTACCGTATTTGAAGACCGTTCCTTTACTTTCATTACCAAAACTCCTCCGGCACCGGTTCTCTTGAAAAAAGCAGCCGGACTGGAAAAAGCATCTGGCGAACCTAACAAGAAAAAAGTAGCCACCCTCGGCCGCGATAAAATCCGCGAAATCGCCGAAACCAAAATGGCTGACCTCAACGCAGCAGACATCGAAGCTGCTATGAGAATGGTTGAAGGTACTGCCCGCAGCATGGGTATTACCGTAGTTGACTAATTTAAGTCAACCTTATTAAGTGGAAGGCACAAGCCGTTATCACCACATAGGAGGAATTGCACTAATGGCAAAAAGAAGCAAGAAATACCAGGAAGCTTTGAAACTTATCGAAGCTGACAAATTCTATTCTCCGAAAGAAGCAGTAGAATTAGTAAAGAAAACTAACGTAACCAAATTTGACAGCACCGTTGAAGTATCCTTCAAACTCGGTGTTAACCCTAAATACGCTGACCAGCAGGTTCGCGGCGCTATGGTTCTTCCGCACGGCACCGGCAAAAGCAAAACAGTTCTGGTATTTGCAAAAGGCCCCAAAGTTGCTGAAGCTGAAGCAGCAGGCGCAGATTTTGTTGGCGGTGAAGAATATGTCGCTAAAATTCAGGGCGGCTGGACTGACTTTGATGTCTGCGTAGCAACCCCTGATATGATGGGCATGGTTGGCCGTCTCGGTAAAATCCTCGGCCCTAAAGGCTTGATGCCTAACCCGAAGGTTGGTACCGTAACCATGGACGTAACCCGTGCAGTAAACGAAATTAAATCCGGTAAAATTGAGTACCGCACCGATAAAGCAGGTAACGTACAGGCTCCTATCGGCAAAGTTTCCTTCACTGACGAACAGCTCCTGGCTAACTACATTGCACTTGCCGATACTCTGGTAAAAGTTAAACCTTCCGGAGCTAAAGGCCAGTACATGAAAACCATCACTCTTTCCACTACCATGGGCCCCGGCGTTAAAATTGACGTTCTGAAGGCTAACAGCGACAAATAATTTTATAAATCAGAAGATAATCGGGCCATAGACAGCAGGTGCGGCACAGCCGCGTAAGCGTAGCGCCAGCCGAGGTTGGAGACGTTGAAGATAGACCTTCGCGACCTCCGGCTGCGGCCGAGAGGTCTTTTTGATTTAATAAAAAATATCAAAATAAAGAAGGGGGTGCAGATGTATGGCAATTAGACCTGAAAAAGCAGCTAAAGTTGCAGAGATTAAAGAGCTTCTCGCAAGCTCCAAAGCAACCATCCTGGTTGACTTCTGCGGTTTAACTGTTGCACAGGATACTGCATTGCGCCGCAAAATGCGTGAAGCCGGTGTTACCTACGTTGTAGTTAAAAACACTCTGCTCCGTATTGCAGCACAGGAAGCAGGCATTGAAGGACTTGAACCGGTTCTCGAAAAGAACACCGCTATCGCGGTAGCTCCGGAAGATCCTGTTTCCGTAGCAAAAATCGTTAGCGAATTTGCTAAAGAAAACAAAGCACTTGTTATTAAAGCAGGCGTGCTTGACGGCAAAGTTATCGACGAAGCAGCTATCAAAGCTCTGGCAGAACTGCCGCCGAAAGAAGTACTCATCGCCAAAATGCTTGGCAGCATGAACGCTCCTATTTCCGGTTTCGTCAATGTACTTCAGGGTACTATCCGCAATGTCGTATATGCTCTTGAAGCAGTACGCAAACAAAAAGAATCCGCATAATGAAATGCTGATTGCATAACAAATTTAAATTAAAAGATTAACATCTAATTTATGGAGGTAACTATAATGAATAAAGAACAAATCATCGAAGCTATTGAATCCATGACCGTCCTCGAACTTTCCGAACTCGTTAAAGCTCTGGAAGAAAAATTCGGCGTATCCGCTGCTGCTCCGGTAGCTGTTGCTGCTGCTCCGGCTGCTGGTGGCGCTGCTGCTGCTGAAGAAAAAACCGAATTCGACGTAATCCTGACCTCTGCTGGTGCTGGCAAAATCAACGTAATCAAAGTTGTTCGCGAAGTAACCGGTCTTGGCCTGAAAGAAGCTAAAGCTATCGTTGACGAAGCTCCGAAAGCTGTTAAAGAAAAAATCTCCAAAGCTGACGCTGAAGCTCTCAAAGCTAAACTCGAAGAAGCTGGCGCTTCCGTAGAAATTAAATAATTTAACCTTAACAGGTTATCAAAATTCCGCTGCAAACGCAGCGGAATTTTTTTATGCTCGAACGGTTGACAATTCAGCAAAGATGTGATAACATATCATACTACAACATTAGTAGTTTGCAGGTATTGACAACCGGTATTGGGGGTTCAGTGGTTGGGCACCGTTCCGGCTTATACGGATTTAGATGAAGTGCGTTCATCAAAGACAATATGCAAGGTCCTGAATATGGTTTGGAGCCTTGCTTTTTTTGTCATGGTTAAAACGTGCTTGTTTAAGTCTGCCTGACAACATACATTATTAAGGGGTGAGGGATTACATGTTTAAACCGGTTCCCGTAGGTAATAGGACTCGGTACAGTTATGCCAGAATCAATGAAGTATTGCCAATGCCTCATTTGATTGACATCCAAAGAAAATCGTATGAGTGGTTCATGCGAGAAGGTCTTTGCGAAATTTTCCACGATATTTCTCCTATTAAAGATTTTACTGGTAATTTAGAGCTTTCTTTTGAAGGTTTTACTCTCGGTGAGCCTAAATATACGGTTGAAGAATGCAAGGAGCGCGACGCTTCCTATTCCGCACCTTTAAATGTAAATGTGCGCCTGCTGTATAAGGACACCGGCGAAATCAAAGAATCCAAAGTGTTCATGGGCGATTTTCCGCTGATGACGGAAACCGGTACTTTTGTAATCAACGGTGCCGAACGTGTAATCGTCAGCCAGCTGGTACGTTCCCCGGGCGTTTATTACGCCGTAACGATGGACCCCAGCGGCAAAAAAATGTACGGTACAACAGTCATTCCTAACCGTGGTGCATGGATTGAATATGAAACCGACCTGAACGACGTTATTTACGCGCGCGTTGACCGTACCAGAAAACTGCCGGCAACCGTTTTGCTGCGCGCCATGGGCTTAACCAACAACGACGATATTTTAGCGCTGTTCAACAACCATCCTTCCGTTGCAGCAACGCTGGAAAGAGATACCACCACTACCCGCGAAGAAGCGCTGATTGAAATTTACAAAAAGCTGCGCCCGGGCGAACCTCCTACTCTGGAAAACGCCTCCCAGCTGATTGAAGCAACCTTCTTCGACAACAAACGCTATGACCTTGCAAGCGTAGGCCGCTACAAGCTGAACAAAAAACTCGGCTGGCGCCGCCGCCTGCTGGACAAAGTGCTTGACCAGCCGCTGGTTGATACCGCTACCGGTGAAATTATTGTTGAAGTCGGCAGCAAAATCGACATGGATGCGATTGATAAAATTGAACAGAGCGGTATTTTTGCAGGCCCCGGCCTGAAAGAAGCGTTCATCCGCGTTAAAGAGCAGCCGATGAAACTCATTTGCACTTCCGATATTCCGGAAGATCACCGCACCATTACGGTGGAAGATGTGCTGGCATCCTTCGGCTACCTGCTGAACCTGATGGACGGGCTCGGCACCGGCGACGATATCGACCATCTGGGCAACCGCCGTGTACGCCGCGTTGGCGAACTTTTGCAGAATCAGTTCCGCATCGGCCTTGCCCGTATGGAACGCGTTGTAAAAGAACGTATGACCATTCAGGATGTTGACGTTATCACGCCGCAGGCGCTGATTAACATCCGTCCGGTAGTGGCAGCAATTAAAGAATTCTTCGGCAGCAGCCAGCTGTCCCAGTTTATGGACCAGAACAACCCGCTGGCAGAGCTGACCCACAAACGCCGCCTTTCCGCACTGGGACCCGGTGGTTTGAGCCGTGAACGCGCAGGCTACGAAGTCCGCGACGTACACCACTCCCACTATGGCCGTATGTGCCCGATTGAGACCCCTGAAGGCCCGAACATCGGCCTTATCGGTTCTCTCTCCACCTTTGCGGTTATTAACAAATACGGCTTTATGGAAACCCCGTACCGCCGCGTTGATAAGGAAAACCGCCGCGTAACCGATGAAATCGTTTACCTGACGGCTGATGAAGAAGATAATTACATTATTGCGCAGGCCAACGAACCGTTGAACGATGAAGGCTACTTTGAAGGCGAACGTGTAACCGCACGTTACCAGAACGAAGTGCTTTCCCTGCCGCCTGACCAGGTGGACTTCATGGACGTTTCGCCTAAACAGGTTGTATCCATCGCTACCGCGCTGATTCCGTTCCTCGAAAACGACGACGCGAACCGCGCATTGATGGGCGCCAACATGCAGCGTCAGGCTGTGCCTCTGCTCTGCACTCAGGCTCCTATCATCGGTACCGGTATGGAATACAAGGTTGCCGTTGACTCCGGCGTCTGCATTCTGGCTAAAAATGCCGGTGTTGTAGAGCGCGTTACCGGCGATGAAATCATCGTCCGCACGGAAGACGGCAGCGTTGATAAATACAGCGTGCTGAAATTCAAACGCTCCAACCAGGGTACCTGCGTAAACCAGCGCCCGATTGTTTATAAAGGCGACAAGGTCGTTAAAGGCCAGGTTCTGGCTGACGGCCCTGCAACCGACCATGGCGAATTGGCACTCGGCTACAACGTAATCGTTGCCTACATGCCTTGGGAAGGCTACAACTACGAGGATGCTATCCTCCTCAGCGAAGATTTGGTAAAGGCTGATGTCTTTACTTCCATCCATATTGAAGAATACGACTGCGACGCACGCGATACCAAACTGGGCGAAGAAGAAATCACCCGCGATATCCCGAACGTATCCGACGATGCACTGAAGGACCTTGACGAACGCGGCATTATCCGCATCGGTGCGGAAGTACGCCCGGGAGATATCCTCGTCGGCAAGGTAACCCCGAAAGGCGAAACCGAGCTTACCGCGGAAGAACGCCTGCTGCGCGCCATCTTCGGCGAAAAAGCACGCGAAGTACGCGACAGCTCCCTGCGCGTTCCGCACGGCGAAGCAGGTAAAATCGTCAGCGTTAAAGTGTTCACCCGCGAAAACGGCGACGAACTGCCGCCGGGAGTTAACCAGCAGGTACGCGTACACATTGCGCAGAAACGTAAAATTTCCGTCGGCGATAAAATGGCAGGCCGTCACGGCAACAAGGGCGTTATTTCCCGCATTATGCGCCGTGAAGATATGCCGTTCCTGCCGAGCGGCGAACCGGTACAGATTGTGCTGAACCCGTTGGGCGTACCTTCCCGTATGAACATCGGACAAATTCTGGAAAACCATCTGGGCTGGGCAGCACGCGCACTCGGCATGCAGATTGAAAACAACGCCGAAGGCCTTGTGGAACGCTTGACCGGCGTTGGCTACGACGTTGACAAATACGGCCTTCCGGAAACCGTGGAAATCGGCAAATTCGGCGATAAACCCATCAAAGCCGTACAGATTTCCGTACCGGTATTCGACGGCGCGCACGAAAAAGACATCAACGACGCGCTTGACCTTGCAGGCATCGACCGCAGCGCCAAAACCACGCTGTACGACGGCCGCACTGGCGAACCGTTCGATAACCCTGTTACCGTCGGCTTAACCTATATGCTCAAGCTGCATCACCTTGTAGACGACAAAATCCATGCCCGCAGCACCGGCCCGTACTCCCTCGTTACCCAGCAGCCTCTGGGCGGCAAGGCACAGTTCGGAGGCCAACGCTTTGGCGAGATGGAAGTTTGGGCGCTGGAAGCATACGGCGCAGCTTATACTTTGCAGGAAATCTTAACCGTAAAATCCGACGACGTTGTCGGCCGTGTTAAAACCTACGAAGCAATCGTTAAAGGCGAAAACGTTCCTGAACCTGGCGTTCCGGAATCCTTCAAGGTACTTATCAAAGAGCTCCAGTCCATTGGCCTGGATATCAAAGTACTCAACGAGGACGAGGAAGAAATTTCCCTGCGTGACACCGACGACGATATTAACGAAACTGCCCGCAGGCTTGACCTCGATATCGACGGCGCACTGCCCGCACCGCCCGACACGGACGTGCAGGACGACTACACCACCGATACCGACGAAAATGCTGCGGAAGACCCCGATTTTGATTTGATTGCCGATATCGGCAACATGAACATGGAAGCAAAAGATGCGGATGATGCCGCCAGTGAAGATATGGAATAGAAGGGAGCGATCGGTTCTTGTTAGACGTAAATAATTTTGAATCTATGCGTATCGGCCTGGCTTCACCGGAGCAAATCAGGGCTTGGTCCTATGGCGAAGTAAAAAAACCGGAAACCATCAATTACAGAACCTTAAAGCCGGAACGTGACGGCCTGTTCTGCGAAAGAATTTTCGGGCCTACCAAAGACTGGGAATGCCATTGCGGCAAATACAAAAGAATACGCTATAAAGGCATTGTGTGCGACAAGTGCGGCGTTGAAGTAACCCGCGCCAAAGTACGCCGCGAGCGTATGGGCCACATTGAACTGGCTGCGCCTGTATCCCATATCTGGTACTTTAAAGGCATCCCGAGCCGCATGGGGCTGATTCTCGATATCTCCCCGCGCTCCCTGGAAAAAGTTTTATATTTTGCCAACTACATTGTTTTGGACCCCGGCACCACGCCGCTTACCAAAAAACAGCTTTTAACCGAAAGCGAATACATTGAAGCCCGCGACAAATACGGCAATGCCTTCAAAGTAGGCATGGGCGCGCAGGCTATCAAAACCTTGTTACAGGAAATCGACCTGCCGTCACTTACGGCAGAACTGCGCGCAGAACTGAAAGAAGTAAGCGGCCAGCGCAAAATCCGCGCCGTACGCCGCCTTGAAGTCTGCGAAGCATTCCTGAAATCCGGCAATAAGCCGGAATGGATGATTCTGGACGTTGTACCGGTTATCCCGCCGGAACTGCGCCCGATGGTACAGCTGGACGGCGGACGTTTTGCAACCTCCGACCTGAACGATTTGTACCGCCGCGTTATCAACCGCAACAACCGTTTAAAACGTTTGCTGGAACTTAACGCGCCTGATATCATCGTCCGCAACGAAAAACGTATGCTGCAGGAAGCAGTTGACGCCCTTATCGACAACGGCCGCCGCGGCCGTCCGGTAACCGGCCCGGGCAACCGCCCGTTAAAATCCCTTTCCGATATGCTGAAAGGCAAACAGGGCCGTTTCCGTCAGAATTTGCTCGGTAAACGTGTTGACTACTCCGGCCGTTCCGTTATCGTTGTAGGCCCTGAACTTAAAATGCACCAGTGCGGCCTGCCGAAGGAAATGGCACTGGAGCTGTTCAAACCTTTTGTAATGAAACGCCTTGTCCAGAGCGGCCAGGCAACCAATATCAAAAACGCCAAACGCATGGTGGAACGTGCCAACAACGTCGTTTGGGACGTGCTTGAAGAAGTTATTAAAGAGCATCCGGTATTCCTGAACCGTGCACCGACGCTGCACCGCCTTGGTATTCAGGCATTCGAGCCTATCCTTACCGAAGGCCGTGCAATCAAGCTGCATCCGCTGGTATGTACCGCATTCAACGCCGACTTCGACGGTGACCAAATGGCGGTGCATCTGCCGCTGTCCGCGGAAGCGCAGGCAGAAGCCAGAATTTTGATGCTTTCCGTTAACAACATCCTTGCCCCGAAAGACGGCAAACCTGTTGCCGTACCGACGCAGGATATGGTTTTGGGTTCTTACTACATTACCATGGTTAAGGAAGGCGCCAAAGGCGAAGGCATGCGTTTCAGCAGCGTTGAAGAAGCAATGCTGGCATACTTCCACAAGGTTATTGATTTGCAGGCACGCATTAAAGTTTATATCCCCAATAAGGATATTTACGGCGAGCCGAGCAACGAAGGCGTAAGCCTTGTAACCACCACGCCGGGCAACATTATGTTCAACGAGGATTTGCCGAAGGAACTGCAATACTTCCATCAGGAAACCGAAAAGAACGCTGCCGGCGAAGATGTTAAAGTTTGGCATTTAAGCAAACTGATTAACAAAAAAGAACTGGGCAACCTCGTTGCCAAAGCTCATAAACTGTTCGGCAACCTGCGCACTGCCGAAATCCTTGATATCGTTAAAAAGAACGGTTATGACAACGCCTGCAAGGCAGGTATTTCCATCGCCGTATCCGATATCAAAATCCCGAAAGAAAAACAGCAGATTCTTGCTGACGCAGAAAAACAGATTGATAAAACCGAGCGCATGTTCCGCCGCGGCTTGATGAGCGAGGACGAACGTTACCGCAAGGTTATCGAAATCTGGAGCCAGGCAACCGACGACGTTACCGCCAAACTGATGAGCGCCACCATGGATAAATTCAATTCACTGAACATGATGGCTGACTCCGGTGCCCGCGGCAACACCCAGCAGATCCGTCAGCTGGCAGGTATGCGCGGCTTGATGGCCGACCCGTCCGGCCGTATCATCGACCGTCCTATCAAAGCAAACTTCCGCGAAGGCTTAACCGTATTGGAATACTTCATTTCCACCCACGGTGCGCGCAAAGGTCTGGCTGATACCGCACTGCGTACCGCAGACTCCGGTTACCTTACCCGCCGCCTTGTAGACGTTGCTCAGGACGTTATTGTCCGCGAGGATGACTGCGACGTTGTAAGCTTTAACCTCGTTAAAGAACGCAGCCGCCTGTGCAAACAGACCCTCGGCGCAAGCCAGAACAAACTGCGCGAAACCGTTGTCGGCAGAAACCTTGCCGCAGGCGTGGCAAACCCTGTTACCGGCGATTTGATTGCCGAAGCGGATACCGTTATTACGGAAGATATTTACAACAAACTTATTGCAGGCCATGTGCTTGAAGTAACCCTGTATGCTACCGACGACATGGACGGCGAAGCAACCGAAACCGTGGCTATCAACATCAGCGATGAAGATGCCAACAAAGTGCTGAAGGACCACCTGATGCGCCACTTCAACGGTAAGGAAGTTGCCGAAGACGTTGTCAACGCAGCAGGCGAAGTGCTGGCAGCCGCTAAAGATACCTACACCGAAGAAATGATTGACGCAATCCTTGCAGACGGAACCGTCCGCGAGATGAAAGTGCGCAACAACGCTATCGAAGGCATCGAAATCGGCGCAATTACCGAAGGCAAGAACAAACAGACCGTCATCGAGTCCCTGCGTGACCGTATTGTCGGCCGTAACCTTGCCGAAGATATTCTGGACGAAAACGGCAATGTATTGTACCATATCAACGATTATGTTACCGAAGATATGGCAGACAAAATCGCGTCCCTGCGCGAAACCGTTAAAATCCGCAGCGTGCTTAACTGCAAATCCAAAGTCGGCGTATGCCGCAAATGCTATGGCCGCAACCTTGCAACCGACAGGAATGTTGACGTCGGCGAAGCAGTTGGCACCATTGCAGCGCAGGCTATCGGCGAACCGGGCACGCAGCTTACCATGCGTACGTTCCACACCGGCGGCGTTGCCGGCGGCGACGATATCACACAAGGCCTGCCGCGTGTTGAAGAACTGTTCGAAGCACGTAAACCTAAACACCCGGGCATTCTGGCAGAAGTCAGCGGCACCGTGCATATCGCCGAAGAAGGCGGCCAGCGCAAAATTACCATTACCGACAAAGACGGCATGGAAGAAGTTTACGCTATCCCGTACGGCGCTAAACTTGCCGTTACCGAAGGCCAGGAGATTGAAAAAGGCGACCGCCTGACCGAAGGCTCGTTGAACCCGCACGACATCATCCGCATCAGCGGCGTGCGCGCAACCCAGCGTTACCTTGTGCAGCAGGTACTCGGCGTTTACAAATCTCAGGGCGTAGAAATTAACGACAAGCACATTGAAGTTATGGTACGCCAGATGATGCGCAAAGTACGCGTTGACGAAGCAGGCGATACTTCAATGCTGCCGGGCGAATACGTTGATATCGGCGAATTTGAGGAGCAGAACAGCGAGATGCTGGACCGCGGCTTGCAGCCTGCGGAAGGCCACCCGATTCTTCTGGGTATCACCAAAGCATCCCTCGCAACCGATTCCTTCCTGTCTGCGGCTTCCTTCCAGGAAACCACCCGTGTACTTACGGACGCAGCAATCAAAGGCAAGGTTGACCCGCTGCTCGGCCTGAAAGAAAACGTAATCATCGGCAAACTCATCCCGGCAGGTACCGGCATGAGCAGATACCGCGACGTAAAAGTAAAATACACCAACGTACCGGCTGAATAATTTTAAAAGCCCCGGCTGATAAAATTTAAGCAGGAAAAATTAAACACCCCGTTTCAAAAGAAGCGGGGTGTTTTTGTATGTAATGGTTATGGCAAAATATAATAAATTATGATAAAATTAAAATATAAGCAATGTTCTAATTATAAGGAAGTGATAGTATGGATAAAACTCACGCTGATGAAATTAAAAGGTTAAGCGATATAATCCGCCCGATTGCCGTTAAGTATGGAGTGGAAACGGTATATATTTTCGGTTCTTTTGCACGTAATGAAGCTAACGAAAACAGCGATTATGATTTTTATATCAATAAAGGAAAAATAAGGAATTTATTCCAGCTGTCTGCTTTCAGGCTGGAACTGGAAAAAATTCTGCAAAAGAATATTGATATTGTAACCGAAAAAGTGAAAGATTTAAGATTAAAGCAGGAAATAGACAGGGATAAGGTACTTTTATATGAAGCATCGTGATGAAATTATTTTAGAAAAGATTGTAGATTACTGCACTAAAATTGAGCAGGCATTACAGCGTTACGAATATTCGTATGAAAAATTTAATGAAGATGATATTTTTTACAGCAGCTGCTGTATGTATATTTTGCAGATTGGTGAACTGGTAAGCAAACTTTCGGATGAATTTAAATCACAATATAATGAAATGCCATGGCAAAGCATAAAAGATATGAGAAACATAGTCGCACATGCTTATGGAGAGTTAGACCCGGAAATTACATGGAGTACACTTGTTGAATCTATACCGGAGCTGGAAGAATATTGCAAAAATATTTTAAGGATTGAAAGCTGAAGATTAAACACCCCGTTTTAAAAGAAACGGGGTGTTTTTGTATGTTTACAGGTCCGTCACGCTATATTATTGCGTAAAATTTTTAACGCCTGTTTATGGTTTTTACTAACCATAGCAGGCGTTATTTTTTCTTTGGCGGCTTTGCGGCATTGGGGATAGGTGCTTGTATTTTCTCCGTTAAAGCGCGGCAAAAATAATAATAGCAAAAGATAATGCTGTTTGACAAGACTGTTTTTGCAAAATTTTTTGTTAAACTAAAAAGTTTATATTTTACATCTAACACTTATCAGCCGGCAAGACCAGAAAAAGTTAGACACACTTATACCAAAATGTCTTGACGGGGGGGAGTTTATAATAAAATAATATCATAGTAAAATAAAACAAGGAGTGTTGAGCTATGATGATGAAAAAGAAAAATTTAGCAAAGGCAGTAACATTAAGTGTGTTGTTAATGCTGCCATATGGTATGGCACAGGCACAAACATATACAGATACTATTCAGGGCGGCAATGATAAATACGCAGATGAAGGAATCAGAACTGGTAATGAAACTGATGGCTTTGTTTATAATTTTCAAGATGGGGATACATTAACTGTAAATAAAAGTAATGTTAATTACTATGCTGGTATTTATAAGTATTCTATTAATCCAAGTGTTTATTCTAATGGTGATTATGTTATTAACGGAAAACTAAATATAAATGTTAATCAAAATGCTGAAGATAAAACTGCTTCGATGGGGTATGGTATTGTTAGTAATGGATTTGTAAAAGGTGATATAAGTTTACAGGATGGTGCTAATATTACCGTAACAATGGATAAAGTTGAAGCTCTAGATAGCGGTATTACAGCTACTGGTGTATATAGTTCAACACAAAATACTATTTCTTTAGCAGATAGCAATATTAAAGTTGTTGCTAAAAGCAAAAATGGTACATTTGCAACAGCGAAGGGAATTGAAAATAAAGGTAGCGGCAAAATTGTATTAAATAACGGAACAATAGAAGCTTACGCAGAAGGTGGTTCACAAAGGATTGCCGCTGATGGTATTTGTGTGAATGCAGCTAATGCTAATGTTGAACTTGGTGATGTGAATATTAACGCAAAAGCGGTAAGCGTAGATGGCGATTATAATACTGCGGCAACAGGCATAAGTTTCAATCTTGATTCTGGCAGTGGTGCTGTATTGACAGGTAATAATGTTGAAATTAATGTTGAGGCAAATTCAAATGCAGAATGGTATGATAATACATATACAGTTGCAGAAGGTATTGCTACAGGAAAGACCGGTAGTAGAGTTGAATTGAAAAATGCGAAGATAAATGTAAAATCTATTAATAATGCCGATCAGGATATACGTGCATATGGTATAGATAATCATAGCAATAATGAAGTTATTATTAGCGAAACAGCTAATATTGTTGTAGAGGCAGAGGCAAAAGGGGAAATGGCATATAGCGCAGCTTATGGTGTCTGGAATAATGGCGGGGCTACTACTATTGGAAATGGTTCAATAACTGCAACTCTTACCAATACACAGAAATATTCTGGAAATGAAGTTCATGCTGTATACGCAAAATCTGGTACGATAAATTTAGGAAAAGTAGATATTGCTGCTAATGTAATTGGTGGATATGATTATGCTTTTGCAAGTGGTATAACATCAAACGGAAGCAAAAGTATAGTTAATATGGCAGGTGGTTCTATTAATGTTAGTGCGGAAAGCTATAAAGATAATTTGGAAGGAGAAGACTTACATGTTATTGCCATTGATGCCTATAAAGGCGGAACTGTAAATATAAATAAAGATACTGCAAATGATGTTGTAATTGACGGTGACATTCAGGCAGATGCTGGTAGTGCTATTGTTTTAAACTTAAATACTAAAAATTCTGTTTTAAATGGTGCAGTACAGGATTTACTCATTAGTGAAGGTGGTAGTGGCGAAGGCATAAAAATGACCGTCGCTAATGGTGCAACGTGGAACGTAAATAATTATTCCGATGTAAGTAATTTAACTGTCGCTAACGGCGGTGTTGTTGATACAGTTTTAATGTATGATACGGTAACACTTAACCCGTTTGATAATTTAACATTTACTAATCTTGATGGTGAAGGTGGTATTTTTAAATTAAATGTAGACGGTTCTACTAATGAATATAACAGTACACGTGTTTATATTGAAGGCGTGCATAGCGGCAGCCATATTATTGATATCAATGAAATTGGTGACAATATGGATAATGCTAAAGGCACAGTACTTGTCAGCGTAAAAGATGAACAGGGTACTTTTACGGCACAGGATAAAGAAAATGCTTTATATTGGGACAAATATATACTTGATAGAAAAGATGTTTCTGATTGCGATAAAGTAACAAGCGGGTACAATACTGATTGGATTTTAGCTGACATACAGAAAGACACAGAGAGAAGCACCTCGACTGTTGCTGCCATTATGGGCGCAAACGCACTTAATTACCATACATGGCGTGCTGAAAACGACCAGCTTATGCGCCGCATGGGCGAGCTGCGCAACAACGGCGCTGATGAAGAAGGCGCATGGTTCCGCGTACATGGCAGCAAAATAAGCCGTGATGATAATGCAGCGTTTGAAAATGAATATACAACTTATGAGCTTGGCTACGACCAGATTACCAAACAAACGGACGACATGACCCGTTACACCGGCGCTGCTTTAAGCTACACCGACGGCAGCAGCGGTTATGACAGCGGCAGCGGCGAAAACCACAGCAAGGCAATAGCATTTTATAACACCGATATTTATAACAGCGGCCATTACCTTGATTTGGTATTTAAATATGCCAATATGGATAACGACTTTAATGTTTACGACACCAACAACAATAAAATCAGCGGCGAATATAAAAACACCGGCATCAGCGTAAGCGCTGAATACGGACGCAAAAATGATTTGAAAAACGGCTGGTATGTTGAACCACAGGCACAGTTAACGCTTGGTTATTTTGGTGGTGATGAATACGAAACCAGCAACGGAATCAGTGTAGACCAGAGCGGCATTGCCAGCGTGCTTGGGCGTGTAGGCTTCAATATCGGTAAACAAATTGGCGACAGCGGTGTAATCTATGCCAAAGCAAACCTGCTGCACGAATTTGCAGGCGATTATGATATTGATATGACTGACAGTACCGGTATCAGCAGAAGTGAGAGCGAAAGCTTTAATGATACGTGGTTTGAGTATGGCGTGGGCGCTGCGCTTAAAACAGGCAAAAACAACCACCTGTATTTTGACTTTGTAAAAACCGCAGGCGGCGATTTTGAAAAAGACTGGCAGTGGAACGCAGGTATGCGCTGGACGTTTTAATTAAAAACCAAAAGGGAGCATTTGCTCCCTTTTGGTTTAAACCTATCATAATATTAAATTATAAATTTTATAGTACAAACCTTTCGCTGTTCATAGTCGGCATTTTATAAAAGTTCGGTAACAGTATAATCAAAATAAAAAAGTTGCAAAAGTGCGAATTTGAGCGAAGCCGCGGTATCGGATTTTAGCAACATTTACTAAAGAACAACTGCAAAAATCGAACCTGAGCGAAGCGAATTTCGTATTTTTGTAGTTGTTATGCTAATAGTTGCGTATTTGTAGTTGTTATGCTAATAGTTGCGTAGCAAGCCGCGTCAGCGGTGCAGCGGGAAAATCCGCCTAAACGCGAGAGTTTTATTTAGCTGAGTCGCCAATTAGAAACGAGCCAAAGGCGAAGTTTATAATTGTGCCAGCGAAGCTACGCAAATTTTGTGACTAAATAAGGAACAAAATTTACGCCACTTTAATTTTCTTTTGCGCAGTCAAAAGAATGAAGATGAATGAGTAAGTAAAAATAAAAAAGCACTATCCTTCATGCAAAGGTGAAATCAAAAGAAAAACTAAAAGAGGTAAACAATATGAACACAGAATTAAACCCCAAATTCTTAAACCAAATCTGCGGCAACGCCGAAGCCGAATTTTGTTTATATAACCCGCGCAGCAAAAGCGGCATCCAAACATGGGAAATAAAGGTGCGAAACACCGATAACACCCGCAAAATAATAGTTGTGCGTGATTATGGTTATAAAATAGACCACGAAGAAATACAAATCCACTCCTTTAAAACCCGCGCAGAACGCAATAAAGAAATTTATCGCTTGTACCATGAAGAAGGAATATCACAAATTTTCCTTGGTAATTTGTTCAACATCAGCCAGCCTTCAGTATCGCTTATTGTGAACGGCAAATAAAAAATAAAGCGCATTTCTGTATTTGCAGAAGTGCGCTTTTGTATCTTTAATTCACACATCCTTTGCTTTTGGCAGGCAGGAGTGCTTTGTTTTGGGTCGAATTAAATATAATACAGGTTTATGAAAACGCTTTGGAGGCACAACAATGAAAAACTATGCTGAACAAAATGAAATAATGTATCATGTCGGATTATCGCGTGAGATGCTGCAAGGTGCGGAGTATGCGCTGCTGCCGGGCGACCCGGGCAGGGTGGAAACGCTTGCCAAAGCTATCGGCCCGGCGCAGTTTTTGGCGGCGCACCGCGAATACACAAGCTGGCTGGCAGATGTTGAGGGCAAAAAAGTGCTGGTATGTTCTACCGGCATGGGCGGCCCTTCCGTCGCTATCGGCTTGGAAGAACTGGCGCGTCTTGGCATTAAAAACTTTATCCGCGTCGGTACGACGGGTTCGATACAGGAGCATGTCAACCTTGGCGACGTTATCATCAACAACGCCGCT
This sequence comes from uncultured Phascolarctobacterium sp., assembly GCA_949287345.1. GTDB lineage: Bacteria > Bacillota > Negativicutes > Acidaminococcales > Acidaminococcaceae > Fusicatenibacter_A. The sequence continues at coordinate 17,203 of CASEGD010000006.1, forward strand.
GTGCGTCTGGACGGAACTTCCACGCATTATGCGCCGGTAAACTTCCCCGCTGTGGCGGATTTAAAACTGACAAACGCTTTGGCTTACACTGCCGAAGAACTGGAGATTCCGCATCACGTTGGCATTTCTGTATCTTCCGATACCTTCTGGCCGGGGCAGGAGCGTTACGACAGCTTTACCGGCTATGTTTGCAACGCATTGCGCGGAACTTTGAAGGAGTGGCAGCAGCTGGGCGCACTGAACTATGAAATGGAAACGGCGACGCTGTTTGTGGTGGCGCAGGCCTTTGGGCTGCACGCGGCTTCTATCTGCGGCGTTGTTGCCAAACGCACGGAAAGCGAAAGCGTTGCGCCGCCTGATGTTTATGCGCTGGCGAGCGAGCGTTTTTGCAATGTTGTCAGCCATGCGCTGCACGTCCTTTTAAGGGAGGAATGATTATGGCAAGGGCAATAATTTTGCTGCTTGATTCGTTCGGCATCGGCCATGCGGCAGATGCGGAGCGTTTTGGCGATAAAGGCGCGGATACGCTGGGGCATATTTGCGAATGGATGGCGGTGAACCGTAAAAATGCAGACGGTAGTCCGAAGTTTTTGCACCTGCCCAACTTATCGGCGCTGGGCTTGGAAAAAGCTGCCGAGCTGAGCCGCGGGCAGAAACTTGCGCACAGCATTGGCAGAGCAGAAACGGTAAAAGGTGCTTACACCTACGCGCAGGAAATCAGCCGCGGCAAGGATACTTTAAGCGGGCACTGGGAAATGATGGGCGTGCCGGTCGATTTTGAATGGGGCTACTTCCCCGATAAGCCGAAGTGCTTTCCGCAGGAACTGGTGGACGCTATTATCAGCGAGGGCGCGCTGCCCGGGGTACTTGGCGAAAAGCACGCCAGCGGCACGGAAATTATTAAGGAACTGGGCGAGGAGCATGTTAAAAGCGGCAAGCCTATAATTTACACCAGCGCGGACAGCGTTTTGCAGATTGCCGCGCACGAGCAGGCTTTTGGGCTGGAGCGCTTGTATGATTTGTGCAAGATTTGCTATGAGCTGGTTAAGCCTTACCGCATTGCGCGGATTATTGCGCGCCCGTTTGTGGGCACTTGCGCCGCTGATTTTGTGCGCACCGGCAACAGGCACGATTACGCCGTGCCCGCGCCCGAACCGACGCTGCTTGACAAGTTGACGGAGGCGGGCGGCAATGTGTACGCCGTTGGCAAAATTGCCGATATTTTTGCGCATCGCGGCATAACAAAACACTACCCGGCGGCGGGGCTGGAAGTTATTTTTAACGCCAGCAAACAGGCCGTTAGTGACGCATCGGACAACACGCTGGTGTTCAGCAATTTTGTTGATTTTGATTCATCCTACGGGCACAGGCGCGACGCCTTGGGCTACGGCGAGGCGCTGGAATATTTTGACAGCCGCCTGCCGGAGATTTTGACGCTGTTGAAACCGGACGATTTGCTGTTGGTAACTGCCGACCACGGCTGCGACCCGACGTGGCAGGGCAGCGACCACACGCGCGAGCATATCCCCGTGCTGTTTTACGGCGGCTGTGTTAAGCCGCAGCAGCTTGCGCCGATACCGACATTCAGCTGCATCGGACAGACGATTGCTGCATATCTTGGCGCGCCCAAACTGGCACACGGCACGGCTTACAGCTTAAAATAGATGAGGGGTGAAACCATGAAAAAGCTGAATATATTTTTAGTTATCGCATTCATCTGCTGCGCCTTTATCGGCGTAACGCCGCGCGCTTTTGCCGCCTTTGCGGAGCAGCCTGCCACGCTGGTGGTGTTTGACCGCAGCGGCAACGTAACGCAGTCCGTTTACCGCAGCTGGCGCGAGCCGGTAAGGTGGGCGTACCACTTCCCCGATTTTAAAATGGTGGATAACGCCACAGCCAAAGCCGTTGCCGCCGAAAAAATTTTTACGCCGAAGGGCAAGGTAAAAATTGACGCTGCCGTAATGCAGAGCATTGCCGAAGAAGCGCAGCTTGAAGCGCTGGTGCTGGTAATGGTGGACGATTTGGATTCGTACATGGTTAACCGTTTCTTCGGTTTCCGCAATGATTTTGACGATACTTACATTGAAACTATCGCCAACGCGGATATTTATGTGTACCGGCATGACGGCAACCGCTTCAGCAAAAAAGAAGTTTACGAACGTGATGTAGAGCCGATGGGCAACCAGAAGGACCCCGTTGATATTATGAAATGGGCAATCTGCAAACAGGTGAACCTGATGGAAGGACGACCAATTATCGAATGAGCTACAAAATATTGCGGTTGGCAAAATAAAAAACTACAATATTTTGTAGAAAAGGCTTTACAAATAATTATTATTGTTTTATAATATGGTCATGAAACAAATTGAGGAGTGAGTTTTATGACCTACGAAATGGACGGCATTAAAGTTAACTGCGCGGACGGAATCACCAGAGAAGAAGCCGCGATTTATTTAAAAGACCAGCTGCAGGTAAGACCGCACGAAACACTGCTTTCGATGGATTTAAGCCTGAACGGCGATAATGTTGTGGTAAAACCGCATTACGACACCATCGTAAGGGTACGCCGCATTACCGGCTATCTCAGCACGCTGCCGCGCTTTAACGACGCTAAAAAAGCGGAAGTTGCCGACCGCGTATGCCATTTGCACTGATATAAACAAACTGCCTTCCGGTTT
>CASEGD010000007.1 GCA_949287345.1 uncultured Phascolarctobacterium sp.
TATCGGCGAAATCGGGCTTGATTATTATTGGAAGGAAAACGAGCCGAAAGAGGTGCAGAAAAAGCGCCTGCTGGAGCAGATTGACCTTGCCGTACAGTTTGATTTGCCGGTAATCATCCACGACCGTGACGCGCACGGCGATATTTTTGATATCTTCCGCAACGAAGTGCCGAAAAATACGCGCGCAGTATTCCATTGCTATTCCGGTTCGCTGGAAATGGCGAAGGAACTTGCCAAACGCGGTTACTACTTTGGCTTCGGCGGCACGAGCACCTATAAAAATTCCGCCAAAGTGCGTGAGGTACTTGCCTTTGTGCCGGACGAACTGTTGCTGTTTGAAACGGATTCGCCGTATTTAACGCCGGTGCCGTACCGCGGCAAACGCAACTGCCCGCTGTATACCGAACTGGTAGCGCAAAATGCGGCGCAGGTACGCGGCACTGATTTTGAAACCATTGCGGCGGTAACAACGCACAATGTGAAGACGCTGTTTAACAAAATTAAATAATACAAACGCGGTGGTTTAATACTGCCGCGTTTTTGTTTGAAATAAAAGTGCGTTACTAAAAAACTTTTTGCTTAAAAGTTTTTTAAATTATACTCAATGTGTTGTAACAGTGGGCGGCTTGACATTGTAAAAAAGCCTGTGATAAAATACCCCAGAATTAAGGAGGTTATTTTATGCCCAAACATGTTACATTTTGGAAACGAACCATTCTGATAGCAGTTATGTTTGTAATTTTATTCGCGGGGCAAACTCATCCCGGCCTTGCCGAATCGGCCGTAACGCTTTTAAGATTTGACGGTACGGAAAAAACAGTAACGACCACGCTGAAAGAGCCGCGCGAAATTTTTAAAGAAGCCGGTGTACGTGTCGGCCAGTCCGATTTAATTAAGGAAGAAACCGGTGCGCAGGGTACGGTGCTGACTTTAAAACGCGCTCTGCCGATTGTCGTTGTGCGCGGCGAATCTGAGCAGAAGTTTTTTACCAATAAGGATACCGTCGGCGCTGCGCTGCGCGATTTAAAAATCCGCTTTAACAAAAACCGTGTTTATCCTGCGCCGGAAACCAAAATTACTTCCGGTTTAGAAATTCACATTCTTAATAAGGGCGACACGATAAGCAGCGAAGAAGCGCCATCGGAAATTCCGGTTAAATACATTGATGATGAAACCATCCCTTACGGACAGCATAAGGTCGAAGACCCCGGCGAAGCCGGTAAGGTAAAAGTTATTAAAAAATCAGTAATCAGCAGCGGCAGCACGCCTAAAGAAGTAGAAATTGCACGCGAAGTGCTGGCAGACCCGAAATATTCCGTTATCCGCCGCGGCGTTGGTATGTCCGTTGAAACGCCGGAAGGACGTAAAAAATATACCCGCATCGTTACTATGGAAGCCAGTGCTTACACCATTCACTGCGGCAGCGGCACGGGTCTTACTTCCATCGGGCTGGTGCCCGTACGCGGCATTGTTGCTGTTGACCCGCACGTAATTCCGTATTATACTAAAATGTATGTTCCCGGTTACGGCGTGGCCATGGCCGGCGATACCGGCGGCGCGATTGTGGGCAACCGCATAGACCTGTTTATGGACAGCTACGAGGATGCCATTAACTGGGGGCGCCGCGATGTGCAAGTTTATATTTTAGAGGACTGATAATTTGCTGAAAGAAGTTTTGGTGGTAGAGGGCAAGAGCGATACAGCGGCCATCAGGCGCGCGCTGGAAGCCGATACGATTGAAACCGGCGGCTTTACGCTGGCGCCTTCCACCTTAAAAAAGATTGAAGCGGCTTATAAAAAGCGCGGCATTATTATTTTGACCGACCCGGATGGCGCAGGCAACCGCATCCGCCGCTTTTTGACAGAGCGTTTCCCCGAAGCCGGGCAGGCGTTTATACCGCGCATCGACGCAACGGCTAACGGCGACGTCGGCGTGGAGCAGGCCAGCCCTGCGGCGATTTTAACTGCGCTGGGCAAAGTGCGCCACCACGAATTTAACCCTGCCTTTGAATTTACCGAACGTGATTTGATGACGAACGGGCTGAGCGGCGGCAGTATGGCTTCCGCACGGCGCGATAAAATGGCGGCACTGCTGGGCATTGGCTACGGCAACGCCAAAACTTTTTTGCAAAGGCTGAACACCTACGTCGTAACGCGTGCCGAATTTGACGCCGCACTGAAAGAGCTTGGAGATTTGGATGAATAAACCCGTAATTGCAACCCCTGAGGTTACTAACTACATACTGCGCAGGTTCAACTTGCATGCCGACAAAAAGCTGGGGCAGAACTTTTTAATCAGCGAGGATGTTGTACGCCGTATTGCCGCGGCTGCGGAACTGGCTGAAGGCGACGCCGTGCTGGAAATTGGCCCGGGCATTGGCACGCTGACGCAGGCTTTGGCAGAAACCGGCGCGGACGTAACGGCGGTTGAACTGGACAGACGCCTTTTGCCGGTGCTGGAGAAAACGCTGGAAGGTTACAGCAACGTGCGCATTATCAACGCCGATGTGCTGGAACTGGACGTAAACGAAGCAATGGGCGGCAAAACCTTTAAGGTTGCAGCCAACCTGCCCTACTACATAACGACGCCGATAATTTTTGCGCTGCTGGAGAAAAAACTGCCGGTAGAGCGCATGGTAGTTATGGTGCAGAAGGAAGTTGCCGAGCGCATGACGGCAGCGCCGGGCGGCAAGGAATACGGCGCGCTTTCCGTTGCGATGCAGTATTATACCGAGCCGGAACTGGCGTTCATCGTACCGCCGGATTGCTTTATCCCGCGTCCGTCTGTGGACAGCGCCGTTGTGGTCTGCAAAAACCGTACAACACCGCCGGTAGATATCTGTGACGAAAAACTGTTCTTTAAGGTTGTTAAGGCAGCGTTCTCACTGCGCCGTAAAATGTTAAGCAACGCGTTGAAAAACATGGGCATTACCGCGCAGCAGGCACAGGAATGGCTGGCTCTTGCAGGTATCGACCCCAAACGCCGCGGCGAAACACTTTCGCTTCAGGACTTTGCCAATTTAACCAATACGTTTGAGAAGATTAAAAATCAATAAAATCATAAAAAGAACCCTCCGTTAAACTGCTAACGGAGGGTTTTGTTTTTTCTGTTAAATTTTACTCAGGCGTTCTGCCTTCAAACCACAATTATTTTGCGGTCTTCAGTTCGGTCCAGTAACGGTCGTACATGGGCAGGGCTTCGCCGATGTCGATGAGCCATTCGCCCTTGTCGATGTTTTCCATGCCGATTTTCAGCATCGGGTCGTTTTTAAATTCTTCGCTGTGGAATTCCTGAGCTTTTTCGTTCGGGTCGTTGTAGCCGATGTATTCATAGTTTTTAGCGCTGATTTGCGGGTCATAGATAAAGTTAATGAATTTTTCGGCCAGCTCTTTATGTTTTGCGCCTTTGGGAATTGCAAAGGTATCAGCCCAGATGGTTGCGCCCTCTTTCGGCACTACAAAGCCGATGTTCGGGTTATCCTTTAAAGTGTAGCTGGCGTCGCCGGTCCACATCGTGCCAATCCATGCTTCTTCAGCGATGAATTTTTGTTTGATGGTGTCGGTATCGAAAGCCAGTACGTTAGGAGCAAGCGCTTTCAAATCCTGAAAAGCTTTTTCAACCTGCGCCGGGTCGGTGCTGTTGTTGGAGAAGCCGTTTTTCTTCAGCGCCATGCCGATGGTTTCGCGGCTGTCGTTCAAAAGAATCAGACGTCCTGCATATTCGGGGTTCCACAAATCTTCCCAGCTGTCGGGCACGTCTTTAACATAGTTTTTGTTGTAGGCAATGCCGGTAATGCCCCAGGTGTAAACAAGGCTGTGGTCGCCGGTGGGGTCATAAACGGGTGCCTGCAAAGTGCTTACAAGGTTTTTGGCGTTGGGGATGTTGTCCATGTTCATTTTTTCCAGCAAATCAAGTTTGAGCATGGTAGCAACCATATAGTCAGAAGGCTGGATTAAGTCGTACTGTGCGCCGCCGGCCTGAATTTTTGCCAGAAGCTCCTCATTGTTGGCAAATACGTCGTAATTAACCTTACAATTGTATTGCTTTTCAAATTCGGCAATTACCTCCGGGTCAAAATTGTCTGCCCAGCTAAAGAGGTTAAGAACCTGCTGTTCGCCTGCCGCTGCATCTTTCTTATCAGCGTCACCTCCGCAGCCTGCTGCGAGCAGGGCCATGGTCAGTACGGAAACGAGAAAGACCAAAAGTTTTTTCATTTTGCAAATCATCCTTTCTTTTTTGGGATTTTATTGTACCGGTTTTACGGCATCAATCGTTATTTTTGCTGCTGTGCTGCGGCTGCAAAATCTGCGCGATGACAACCAGCGAAATGGTTGCGCACATTAAAAGCGTGGAAAGGGCGTTGATTTCCGGCGAAATGCCGCGTTTTACCATGGCGTAAATATACAGCGGCAGCGTGGTGGAATTAGGCCCTGCCACAAAGAAGCTGATGATAAAGTCGTCAATGGAAAGCGTAAAGGCAATCAGCGCGCCCGCGACGATGCCCGGCATGGCCAGCGGCAGCGTTACATAACGGAAGGTCTGGAACGGCGTTGCGTGCGTATAAGTCCATGGCGGCCTGTTCCAGTTCGTGGCGCATGCCCTCCAGCCTTGCGTTGACGGTAATGACAACAAACGACAGGCAGAAAGTGATGTGCGCCAGTATCAGCGTCGTTTTGCCGAGCGGAACCTGCGTCTGTGCAAACAGCACCAACAGCGACAGGCCCATAACGATTTCCGGAATCAGAATCGGCAGGTATAAAAGCCCATTGATGACGGGTTTGCATTTATACTGGTATTTGTTCAGCGCAATGGCGGCAATAGTGCCCAGCACGGTGCTGACAACGGTGCTGACAACGGCGATGAACAGGCTGTTCATCAATGCCTCCAGCACGCGGCGGTTTTGGAAAAGCGTTTTGTACCAGTCCAGCGTAAAACCTGTCCACACCGCGTTAATGCGCGATTCGTTAAAGGAATACAGCGCAAGGATTAACAGCGGCAGGTACAAAAACGCCAGTATTACCAGCGAATAAGCTAACAGAAGATGGCTACGCCACGTCTTTTGCATCGGCTTTGCCCCCTTCCTGCGACTGTAAAGCTCTGTAATAAAGGATAATCAGCACAAGGCTCATCACGGCCAGCACAATCGACAGCGCGGAACCAAACGGCCAGTCGCGCGCGGCGAGGAACTGGTTCTGAATGAGGTTGCCGATAAGCGCGGATTTGGCGCCGCCCATAACGTCCGGCACAACGAACATGCCGAGCGAGGAAATGAACACCAGAATCGTGCCTGCGGCGATGCCCGGCATCGTCAGCGGCAGCGTAATTTTACGGAAAGCCGTCAGCGGCGATGCGCCAAGGTCGCTGGCTGCTTCCAGCAGGCGCAGGTCAAGCTGCTCTATGGAAACGTAAATCGGCAGTACCATAAACGGCAGCAGCGCGTAAATCATGCCCAGCATAACGGCAGCGTCGTTGTACAGCATCTGCAAGGGCTGGTCGATAAGCCCCAGCTTTATCAGCAGTGTGTTAACTACGCCCTGCGTACGCAGGATGATAACCCACGCATAAGAGCGGATTAAAAAGTTAATCCAGAACGGAATCATTACCAGTATCAGCCCCGGCTGCTGCCATTTTTTGGGCAGGCGCGCGATAAAATATGCCAGCGGGTAGCCCATGATGATGGTTGCCACCGTGGTGATAACGGCAACAATTAAAGTATCGGCAAAAATCTGCAAATATAACGGTTCTAAAAAGCGCAGATAATTGTCCGTAGTAAATTCAAAAATAATTTGTCCGTAAGGAGTGCGTCCGGCAAAGGAAACTGCAACTACGATGAGAAGCGGGATAACGAAAAAGATGCTTAACCACAGCATTGCCGGAGCAACCATCAGTTTTCCGTTTTTCATCGCGTTACTCTCACCTCGTCTTTCGCGTACCACCAAATGCCGACGCGTTCATCTGGCGACCAGCGTTTAACGTCGTCAAAATACTGGTAGGCAACAACGGTCTGGTTGGAGTTATCCAGACGGATGAAAACCTTGTCTATAGTGCCGTAGAAAACGACATCGACAACGGTGCCGTAATAACCCGGTTCGGGGTGTGTTTTTTCGGCGGCCTCGTCCTCGTATTCCGGGCACAGGTTAAGTTTTTCCGGGCGGATAACCAGCGTTTCATTGTCCGATTCAAAAAAGTTGCTTTCGCCGATGAATTTGGCAACAAAGCGTGTATTGGGGTAATGGTAAATCGTATCCGGGTCGTCGTCCTGTTCGATGACGCCTTTATTCATAACCACGATGCGGTCGCTCATGGTCAGGGCTTCTTCCTGGTCGTGCGTTACATAAATAAAGGTCAGGCCCAGGCCGCGCTGAAGGTTTTTAAGTTCCAGCTGCAAATTTTTGCGCAGTTGGTAATCAAGCGCGCCCAAAGGTTCGTCCAGAAGCAGCACCTTGGGGTTGTTGACCAAAGCGCGGGCAATGGCAACGCGCTGCTGCTGGCCGCCGCTCATCTGCTGCGGACGGCGGTTGCGGAACTCCTCCAGCTGCGTCAGGTACAAAACCTGCGCCACGCGTTCCTTCTGCTCCTCGGCGGGAACTTTTTTCATCATCAAACCGAATTTTATATTTTCCTCAACAGTCATGTGAGGGAACAGTGCGTAATGTTGAAAAACCATATTGACATCACGTTTATAGGGGGGCTTATTGGTAACGTCTTCGTCATCCAGATAAATTTTGCCGGTGGTCGGTGTATCAAGCCCGGCAATCATGCGCAGCAAAGTGGTTTTGCCGCAGCCGGAAGGGCCTAAAAGCGTCAAAAATTCACCGTCGTATATAGTAAGGTCCAGCTTGGGGATGATGAGGTTATTGCCGTATTTTTTGGTAATTCCCTGCAAACGGATCATTTCTTCCATTTTTTTGTTGTCACAACCTTTCATAAAAAATTTTGTTTGCATATTCCTAACTATAATAATAACATATTATAAACAGATTTGTGTAAAAAAATCAATGATTTTTTGAAAAAAATGCAGGAGAGTCAACAAAAACAGAGAATATTAAACCTTGTAAAGAATAAAAACGGATTTTGCTTATTTTTCCCGAAAAATAAGTAATTTATGAGGTGAAAAAATTGCTGAATAAAAAATTTATTGAATTTTTGTTTGAAGCGGCGCATATTCAGCGCTGGAATGACCATATCCGCCCCAATGGCTTTACAGAATTGGACAAACAGGCGCATAAAATGATGATTTTGTATATTATCGCCAAGTATGAGGAGCAGGACCACAACGCAGAAATTAACTGGCGCGTGTTAATTGAAGGCGGAATTTTTGAATTTATGCACCGCATTATTTTGACGGATATTAAACCGCCTATTTATCACGAGCTGATGCGCGTGCACGGGCGCAAACTGAACGCATGGGTTTACGAGCAGCTTTCCCGGCGCGTGCCGGATATGGACGAGGTGTTTTTTGCCAAGCTGAAACGCTGGTTTGACCATCCGGAGGAATACCGCCTGGAGAAAAAGCTGCTGCGGGCGGCGCATTACCTTGCCACGCAGTGGGAATTTGGCATTATCTACCATTTTAACCAGGGCATTTACGGCGTGGAAGAAACCAAAGCCGCCATTGAAAGCGAGATTGAGGACCATTACGACCTTGCTGGCGTGCAAAAGCTTTCGCTGAAGGGCAAGACCAGCAAATTCATCGACCTTGTCGGACAGTTGCGTTTCCAGAAACGCTGGGCGCAGTCGCCGCGCGTGCCGGAAACTTCCGTTATGGGGCATGTGCTGATAGTGGCAATTCTGGGCTACTTCTGCGCAGCGAAGCTCAACGCTTCGGACGAGCGCGTGGTCAACGACTTTTTGTGCGGTCTGTTCCACGATTTGCCGGAGGTGCTGACGCGCGACATCATCTCGCCGGTTAAAACTTCCGTTGAAGGGCTGGACGATTTGATTAAGGATATCGAAAAACGCCAGGTTGCCGAAAAGCTGCTGCCGCTTTTGCCGTGGGGCTGGCACGAAGAAATCAGCTACTTTACGCAGAACGAGTTTACCAACCGCGTCATGCTGGAAGGCAAGCCGGTTGAATGCAGCGAGGAAGAACTGAACACGAAATACAACATCGACGGGCACGGCTATAAACCGGTGGACGGCAGAATGTTGAAGGGCTGCGACCATCTGGCAGCGTTTGTGGAAGCTTATTTATCCACAGAGTGCGGCATTACCAGCAAGCATTTGCTGAAAGGCATGGAGGACCTGCGTAAAAAATACAAGGGTCAGACCATTGCCGGTATCAACTTCGGCGCGATTTACGACGAGTTCCCCGAATTTGAAGGCTTGAACCGCCGCTGGTAAAATTGTTAAATATTTTGTATATTTGTAAAAATCAGTGGACGGGTGTTTTTGTAGGCGTTATAATTGAAGTAAGAACAGTATTTTATATCATCAAAAATATATTTTACTGTATCATAAATTTAAGATGATTTAAAAGGAGGCATGGATTATGAATTTATTTGAAATGGCGCAGATACCTCTGCACAAAGCTATCGAGGTAATGAAGCTGAACCCGAACGCTGCGGCAATTATTGATTGCCCGGAACGCACGCTTGAGGTTTCCATTCCGGTTAAAATGGACGACGGCACGACCAAGGTGTTTACCGGCTACCGCAGCCAGCACAGCACCATTATGGGCCCTGCCAAAGGCGGCATCCGTTATCATCAGAACGTTAATATGGATGAGGTAAAAACGCTGGCTTTCTGGATGACCTGCAAATGCGCAGTTGCCAATCTGCCCTACGGCGGCGGCAAAGGCGGCATTATTGTTGACCCGTCCAAGCTTTCCACCGGCGAGCTGGAACGCTTGACGCGCGGTTACATCGACAAGATTGCTCCGATTATCGGCGAAAAAATGGATATTCCTGCCCCTGATATGAATACCAACGCTCAGATTATGGGCTGGATGATGGACGAATACAGCAAGCTGAAAGGCCAGTATGAACCAGGCTTCATTACCGGCAAACCTATCTGCATCGGCGGCTCCTTGGGCCGTACCGCAGCTACCGGCCGTGGCGTAATGGTTGCAGCAGGCGAAGCTATTAAAGCCCTCGGCATTAAGCCGGAAGAAGCAACCTGCGCAGTACAGGGTTTCGGCAACGTAGGCAGCTGGACCGCTAAACTCATTCACGACATGGGCGTAAAAATTGTGGCATTGAGCGATGTTTACGGCGCAATTATGAACGAAGACGGACTTGACCCGTACGAAGTTGAAAAACATGTACAGGCAACCGGCAGCGTAGTAAACTTCCCGGGCAGCAAAGCTATCACTAATGCCGACCTGCTGGCAATGGAAGTTACCGTGCTCGCTCCGTGCGCAATGGAACTGCAGCTTACCAAAGACAATGCGGCTGACGTTAAAGCCAAAATCGTTGTTGAAGGCGCTAACGGCCCGACGACTCCGGAAGCTGACGAAATCCTCGACGCCAAAGGCATTCTGGTTGTGCCGGATATTCTCGCCAACGGCGGCGGCGTAACCGTAAGCTATTTTGAATGGGTACAGTGCCTGTACCGTTACTTCTGGACCGAAGAAGAAGTTATTGAAAAACAGACTCAGCTGATGATTGGCGCGTTTAAACAGGTTTACGATACTGCTAAAAAGTACAATGTTAACATGCGTACCGCAGCTTATATCGTAGCCCTCAACCGTCTGGATGAAGCCATGAAATTCAGAGGCGCGTATTGATTACAAATTAACTGTTAAATGATTTCAGTATGGGGTATTCGTCCCCCGCGAAATTGTTTAATAAAACAAACCCCGGCAGTTTTCTGTCGGGGTTTTTATTTATATGCAATTTCAAATTAAACTCTCTACTTCCTCTCCGGCATCTGCGCGAGCAGGATGGCGATGAAGACGAGGGCGCAGCCGCCGATTTCACGCAAGGTAAGCGTTTCGCCGAGCAAAGCCCAGCCTGCAAGGACGGAGAAAACGGATTCCAAACTTAACAGAATAGACGCGAGGATGACGTTGACGTATTTTTGCCCGGCAATTTGCAGGGTATAGGCAATGCCGCAGCTCATAATGCCGGCGTGCGCCAGCGGCAGCCACGCGGCGGTGATGGCGGCAAGCGTTGGCTGTTCTGCCCAAACGATGACGGGCAGGCTTAAACAGCCGCAGACAAAAAACTGAATGGCGGACATGCGCACCGGGTCAACCAGCTGCGTAAAGCGTTCAATCGCCATGATATGCACGGCAAAAACGACGGCACAGCCGAGGATGATTAAATCACCTTTATTGATGGAAAAGCCTTCGTTAATGCAGATGAAGTACATGCCGACGGCGGCGACGGCGACAGCCGTCCACTGCATTAAAGTAACGTGCTTTTTAACCAGCAGCCCTAAAACTGGGATAATGACGATGTACAGCGCTGTTATAAATCCGGCCTTACCGGCAGAGGTATAAGCAATACCAGCCTGCTGCAAGGTGCTGGCAACTGTCAGCAACACGCCGCAGCAAATGCCGCCGGTAATTAAATCGCCTCGCTTATGGTCGTTGTCCGTTCCCCAAAAAGTCAGCGGTTTGCCGGATAATTTATCAATCACCGCTATGCACGGTACCAGAAAGAACGCGCCCAAAAACGAACGGATGCCGTTAAAGCTGAACGGCCCGAGTAAATCCGCGCCGACGCTTTGGGCAACAAAAGCCGTGCCCCAGATAAAAGCACATAATAACAGCATGGCAATGCCTTTAAAGCTGTTTGTTTGCTGCATATATAAAACCCCTTAACGTAAAATTATAAACAATATTATTATAGCATTTTGCGCGCGGATTGTTTTCTGAAAATAGCAAAGAAAAAGCGCACAGCTTAAATTGCTGTACGCTTAATGGTTAAAATTATTTTTCTTCGGGTTTTGCTTCTTCCGTTTTGGCGGGTTCTTCGGCAGGTTTTTCTTCTTCTTCGGGTTTGGCTTCCGGCGCAATTACTTCAACTTCGGCTTCCGCTTCGGTTTTGTGTTCGGCGCCTTCGCCTACAACCTCCGCTTCTACGGTTTTAGCGGTTTCAACAGGCTCCATCTTGCTGCCGCATTCGCTGCAGAACTTGGCGCTGATGCCTACAGCCGCACCGCAGTTGGGGCAGGTAACTTTCGGCTCATCGCCGTTAAAGGCGGTAGCTTTAATGTTGCTGATTTTGAATTTCAAATCTTCTATTGCGGCAAGGCTTGCTTTAACAGCTTCGCATTCAGCTTTAAATTCATCGGGCAGGCAGTCGCAGGTCTGCGATTTTTCCCAAACCATTTTGCCCATTTTTTTGTAGGTGCTTTCAATTTTGCTTTCTTCTTTGCTTACCAGCGAGGTAAGTTTCTGGATCTCCATAGCGGCTTCGGCTTTTTCGCCGATGGTTTTGGTGATTTCTTCGGTTTTGTTGGCTGCTATCTTGGCAAATTCGCCAAGTTTATCAAATATTGCCATAGTAAAGATCCCCCTTTATTGCTTTGATACTTTTATTATAACACATAACAGTGCCCCGCGTTTGTTAATTTACGGTGACGCTTACTTCCATGCCTTCCTTTAAATCCAGCGAAGTGTTGTCAATGTTCACTGTCACGTCGGTGCCTTCAATTTTGGCAATGCTGCCGTTAAAATTTTTGTTAATGCTTCCTGCGCGGGCGGTAATGCTTTGCCCAACTTTTAAATTTTGCGCCGCTTGCGCGGATATTTTTATAACGGCGCTGCAATTTTCCAGATCGCGGATTGCGAGGACTTCTTGCCCGGCCGAGGCGGTATCGCCTGCGTTAAGGTATTTTTCCGTAACGATGCCGGTGCAGGGGCTTTCTTCTTCCAGTGCCAGCTGTTTTTGCAGCAGGGCGTGGTATTTTTGTTGCTGTTCCTCCAGCAGTTTTTGTTTTTCGGCAATGGTTTCCGGCGATGCTTTAACCGGCTGCCCTGCGCTTTGCGCCGCGCTTAATGCTGCATGTGCCGCTGCCTTGGCGGCGCTTGCTGCTTCGTACTGGCGGCGGGCAATGGCACCCTGCTTGTAAAGCGACGCCATTTTTGCTTCCTGTGCCGCAGCCTGTTCGTATTGTTGCTGTGCGGCGGCAACTGCTGCCGTGTTGTCGGCGCGGCTCTGCCCGTTCTGCATGGCTTTTATTTCCGCTTCGGTGCGGGCGGCGTCAGTGGCGGCCTCTTTAATTTCGGCGGCCAGCTGCTGGTCGTCAACGGCAAACAGCGGCTGCTCCTGTCCGATACGGTCGCCTTTTTCCAGAATCAGCCCCAGTATTTTGCCATCCGCCGGGGCGGTGATTTGGTAAACGGGGAAGTACACGCTGCCGCTGCCGAGCGCAGGCGTGGTGCTGTCACTTTTGCAGGCCGTCAGCGCAAGTATTAAAATTGCAAGGATTATTAATGTAAGTTTTTTCATCATGGCTTTAGTGTAGCACAAACTTATAAAGGGCGCAAACCGGCAGTTGTATTTTTCAAAGCCCGCAACAATTTGGCGGCGGCAAAGCCGGTAAACAGCCCGAACGGCACGGAAAGAGCGATAATAAGCGGCCACAGGTTAAAAAGCTCGCTGCTTTGCATTAATATGCCGGCCATAACAAGCTGCCCGGTGTTGTGGGCGCCGGCGCCGGCAACGCTTACCCCGTGTATGGAAAAAAGATTGCTGCGTTTGGCGGCGTACATTATAACAAGGCTTAATATTGCGCCGGTTGAGCCAATAAAAAAAGCAGGCGTAAAAAGCCCCGTAAACAGTAGCGCCGTCAGCAGCATCCGCACGGCAAGGTACAGCGCCGTCAGTTTAAAGCTGAATAAATACATGCACGCCAGCGTAATAATGTTCGGCAGCCCAGGTTTGGCGGCAAACTGCCCGGCAACGGGGATAAAGCTTTCTGCGTAACGCAGGGCAATGGCGGCTGCTGCCATCAGCGCCAGCAAAATTATAGTTTGTGTTTTAGTTAAGGATAGCGTCGTATTCATGGCCGGTGTCTGTTAAAGTAATTACTGTGCGGCAAGGCATGCAGATAATGCTGCTGCCGCTGTTTGTTATTGTTCCTTGCTTTTGGCAAAGTTTGTCAGGGCAGGGGGCTGATATAACTTTAACGCCACCTGCGGTTTTGCTAATAGTAATAACGCCGCACTCTGTTGGTATATTTATAGTCTGCGGAAGCTTATCCAGCGGCTGTTGCCGGATACTGCGCCCGCCAGTGCTGACGGTTATGGTTTGCCCCGGGCTTTTGTTTTGCCTATAAAAAAAGCCTGCCGCTGCAAGCGTTGCGAGCAGCAAGCACAAAATAATATCTGTTTTGCGCATATGTTACTCCTGTGCAGGACGCCAAATCTGCTGCATATTGGGCGAAACCCAAAGGCTACCGTCGTGGTTGACTATGATGGCGGCAAGCTTCGTATGGGCGTTAAGGTAAGTTTTTATGGCAGCATTGTCCTTTAAAAAAAGTAAAGTTGAATTATAATCGGCCTCCAGCGCCGTAGGGGCGATAACGGTAACGCTTTGATGCAGGCTTGCAGGGTATCCGTTTTGCGGCGAAAGCAAGTGGTGCCAGCGCTGCCCTTCTGCTTCGTAATAGCGCTGGTAGTCGCCGGATGTGGCTGCCGCCTGACCCGGCTGTAAGGTAATTGTCCCTAAAACTTTATTTTCGCGTCGCGGGTGCTGCACAGCAATAACCCACGGTTTGCCGTCTGGCTTTTGCCCTATAACTTTTATGTTGCCGCCGCCGTTAACCAGCGCGGCGCTGATATTTTTGCTTTCGGACAAAGTTTGGGCTGCTACATCCACGGCATAACCCTTGGCAACAGCGCTCAGGTCGATGATTGTTGGACTGTCGTGGCGCACGGCTGTGCCTGTTGCGGCGTCGTAGATGATTTTATCGCGCCCGCTATGGCTCAAAGCTTCTTTTACTGCTGCCGTATCGGGCACAACGCCTTCTTCTTTGGCGGCCAGCCAGATATCGCTGACAGCGCCGAGAGTTATATCGAATTCTGGACCGTTTTTGTTTGCGCAGTAATCCAAAATAGCCGCTGTATGCGGCGCAAGCTGTACTTTTTGCCCAGCAGCGGCGTGGTTTAGCTGCCATAGTGAACCTGCTCCTCCGTCGTTAAAACGGTCTGTTTCTATGGCAATCTGCTGAAATTTATTAAAGGCGCTGTTTTCGGCAGCCATTACGTCATCGCCGTTTGCGCCGTAAGCGTCAATGGTGATAAAAGTGTCCATGGCAAAGCGCGTATCGCTCACTTTTTCCGCCGCAGTGCCGCAGCCGCCAACAAGCAGCGCCAACGCGAGCAGTGCCAAAAAAAATTTTTTCATTATTTTATTCCGCAGCTTTCTGCCAGTGGGCAATGTGCGCAGCCTTTGCTTTTGGGTGGCATATTTACCGGTGTGCCACCGGTTGGCGGATTTATTTTAATAAGGCAGCCGCGCGGGCATTTTTGGCTGCATAAACCGCAACCCGTGCATTTGGCATAGTCAATTTGCGGCAGGTCGTCTGCCATAGTAACAGCATGGTTCGGGCATGTACGCGCGCAAATGCCGCATCCGATACAGGAGCTTTGGCAGGCTTTCATTGCGGCGCTGCCGGAATCCGTATTGCTGCAAACAAGGCGTACTTTGGCATTGCGCGGCAACAGGCGCAGCAGTTTTTGCGGGCAGCTGCCGACGCAAATGCCGCAGCCCTTACACTTGGCAGGGTCAATTTGCGGCAAGCAGTTTGCGCCGATAGTAATGGCGTTAAAGGGACATGCTTCTGCACAGGTGCCAAAGCCCAAACAACTGCTGCTGCATTTGCCGGGCGCGTTCAGCAGGCGCGCCGCCATATGGCAGTCATGTACGCCTTTGTAATTATAATCATGGGTGTCATTGCCATGGTAGCCGTTGCATTGCAGCGCTGCAATTTGCGGTTCTGCGCTACCGGTTTCTGGCTTTGCGCCAAGCAACGCGGCAATTTTATTTTGGGCATTTGCATCGGCAACGGCACAGCTGTTGTGCCCGGCCTTGCCGCCAGCAATGGCTTCGGCCAGCGCGCTGCAGCCCGGGTAGCCGCAGGCTCCGCAGTTAGCGCCCGGCAGCAGTTCATTAATGTTTTTTGCCAGCGGGTCAGCTTCCACATGCAGGCGGTGTGAGGCAAATGCCAGCACCAGCCCGAACAGCGCACCCAAAGCGGCAACCAGTATAATTGTTCCAAACATGGCGAATCTCCTTTAATGTATGCCTGCCAGCCCCATCAGCGCCAGCGACATGCAGCTTGCTGTGATAAGGGCGACGGGCAGGTCTTTCATAGCGTCCGGTACAAGGCTTTGGTCAAGCCGCTCGCGGATGCATGAAAAAACAACCAGCGCCAGCGTATAGCCGATAGCCGTACCGGCGGCGTTGACAACGCTCAACCATAAGTCATATTGCTTTTGGATATTTAAAAGCGCAATGCCCAAAATGGTGCAGTTGGTGGTAATCAGCGGCAAAAATACACCCATGCCTTTGTAAAGCGCGGGCATTTTTTTCTTTAAAAACATTTCAACAAGCTGCACCAGTGATGCGATTGTGAGGATAAAGACGATGGTTTTTAAATAATCAAGCGCCAGCGGCAGCAGCACATAATGGTAAACCAGCCAGGTAACAATGGCTGAAAGTACCATGACAAAAGCAACGGCGGCGCTCATGCCTGCGGCATTGCGCATATTTTTTGAAACGCCTAAAAATGAACAGATGCCTAAAAACTGCACCAAAACTATATTGGCAATAAAAATGCTGCTGAATAACAAAGCGAAGGAGCTGTCCATGTCAAGCCCTCCTGTAATGGAAAAGATAATTTAAAGCGGCAAACAGAAAACCCATCGTAAGGAACGCTCCGGCTGGCAGCACTAAAAACAGTACCGGCGGCAGGCCCGCGATGTTTGCAGGCTGCCCCAGCAGCGTGCCGCTGCCGAAAAGTTCGCGGCAAGTGGCAATAAGCACCAACGCCAGAGTATAGCCAATGCCCATGCCGACGCCGTCAAGCAAAGAGCTGAACACACCGTGCTTGGAGGCAAAGGCTTCCGCTCGCCCTAAAATAATGCAGTTAACAACTATGAGCGGGATAAAAATGCCCAACGCCTCATAAGTAGCGGGGAAATAGGCGTGGATAACCAGTTCCGTAACCGTTACCAGCGAGGCGATAACGACGATGTAGCAGGGTATACGGATATTGTTGGGTATAAAGTTTTTGATGAGTGAAATGATGATATTGGAAAAAACAAGCACAAGGGTAAAGGCGGCACCCATGCCGATGGCGCTTTTGAGCGCAGTGGTGGTGGCCAGCGCGGGGCAGACGCCGAGGAGCTGAACTAAAAGCGGATTCTCTTTTTTGATGCCGTTTGTTAAATTTTTCAGCATAGCGGCTCCTCCTTATTTTTGTGCGTAATTTGCAAGATAATGTTTCCTTGCGGCGTTGATACCGCTGACTACCGCTTTGGAAGTAACGGTAGAGGCGGTGATGGCTTGTACTTCGCTTTCTTTTGCGGCGGTCTTTTTAACAACAAGTTTTTTTTGCAGCGGTTTGCCCGCAAATTGGGAAAGAAACTCTGGCTCTGTGCATTTAGCGCCCAAGCCCGGCGTTTCCGTCTGCTGCAAAATTTTTACGCCGCTAATTGTGCCATGCGGGTAGCTGATGCCGACCATTAAATGTATCTGCCCATTGTAACCGTTCGGCGTAACGGTGTAGATATAACCGTTGGGCTGCCCATCTTTTTCGGAACGGACTATCCCGGTAATCATGCTGTCATCCGGCAACGGCATATCTTCAAGGTTTACTGCCTGCGGCAGTACCTGGGTATAACCCATGATAATGTTTTGGTGCTGGCGGTGGGCGATTACCGGCGTGGCAATCTCGTGGGCGTAGTGTACAACTGCCGCTGAAAGCCCGCAGACAATTAATAAAATCAGCGGCAGGCGGATTGTATCTTTAAGCATGGCGGTTACCTCTGCCAAAAGGCGTGTTGATGATATAACGGTCAATAAGCGGGGTCAGCATATTCATAATTAAAATAGAATAGCAGACTCCTTCAATATAACCTCCGCGCAGGCGGATAATGGAAGTAATTACAGCAAGCCCAACAGCAAATATGATGCGACCTTTTTTGGTAACGGGGCTTGTAACCCAGTCCGTAGCCATAAAAAACGCGCCTATGATAAGGCCGCCGGAGCAAATATGGTAAAGCGCGTAAGTTGCTGCGAAATTATTATAAAAACCGTACAGAGCGCAAATTATGCCGGTTAAGCCGATGTAAAATACAGGTATGTGCCAGTCGATAACCTGCCGCCAGATTAAAAATATGCCGCCGGCAAGGAGCGTGGGTACGCAAGTTTCGCCCAGCGACCCGGCGGTGTTGCCCCAAAACAGCTGGCTCAGTTCCGGCAAAAAGCCGTCCTGTACAGCAGCGCCGCTTTGCCATAAACGTCCTGCTTCGCGCAAAAGCGCCAGCGGCGTGGCAACGGTAACGGCGTCTGCGCTTGCGGTTACAGCTGTTGTGGCAGCCGTTGTAGACGCGGTGGTGCCAGAAGCCACAGCGTCTGCCGTATCGGCAGTAACAGGCAGGCTCCACGTTGTCATCTGTGCAGGGAACGACGCCAGTAAAATGGCCCTGCCGATGTGGGCAGGGTTAAAAATATTAGCGCCCAACCCGCCGAAAATCTGCTTGCCGATAACAATGGCGCATGCAGAACCGAAAGCCGCAAGGCCTGGGTTTATTTGCGGCGGTAGGCAAAAGGCAAGCAAAAGCCCTGTTAACAGCGCGCTGCAATCCGTAATGGTTATGGGGTGGCGCATAATTTTCTGGCACAGGGCTTCGGCGATAACGGCGCTTGCGCAGCACGCTAAAATTACCTGCAAAGCGTCCGTGCGGAAATAATAAAGCGACGCCGCGAGCGCAGGGGCAAGCGCCAGTAAAACTTCACGCATGGCGGCGCTCACAGTGTTGCCGCTGTGCATGTGCGGCGAAGATGAAATTATCAGTAACGGTTTTGGTTGTTCCTGTTGCGTCATGGTAAAAATCCTTTCAAAAATAAAGCCGTTTAGCGCTCCGCAAGCAGCTGTTTGGCAAGGCGCAGGTATTGCACAAGCGGTATGTGCGCCGGGCAGACATAAGCGCAGGTGCCGCATTCAATGCAGCTGTACGCTGAAAGCCCTTGCAAAGCGCTGATGTTATTTTGCCTGATATAACGCATAATTTCCGTCGGCTCCAAAAACATGGGGCAGTGGTCAACGCATTTTCCGCAGCGGACGCATGGGCTTGCAGGGTGAAGCTCGGAAGCAGTCTGGTCTTTATCAAAACACAGCAGAGCATTGCTGCCCTTAGTTACAGGGTAATCCAGGCTTTGCAGGGCAAAACCCATCATCGGCCCGCCGCAGATAATTTGCGCAGGCGGCTTGATAAAACCATGGGCCGCAGTTTGTACTATGTGGCTGTAAAGCGTCCCCAGCGGGACAAGAAAATTGCCCGGATTTGCAACAGCGCTGCCGCTGACAGTAACAACGCGGTCTACAAAAGGCATGCCGCTTTCAATGGAGCGTGCTGCCTGCATGGCGGTTGAAATATTATCGACTATAACGCCTACATTGGCAGGCAACCCTCTGTCCGGTACAATACGTCCGGTAACTGCTTTAATAAGCTGCTTTTCGCTGCCCTGGGGATATTTTCCCGGACAGGGCATTACGCGGATATTTGCATTTGCTGTCAGCAGTTTTTTTAACAGTTCAATGGCCTGTGGTTTATTATCTTCAATAGCGATAATGCCTTGCGGAGCGTCCGAAGCCTTCATAAAATACTGCAAGCCGCGGATAACCTCCTGCGGGTTTTCTAACATTGTGCGGTAATCGGTGGTGATGTAAGGCTCGCATTCAATGCCGTTTAAAATTATTGTATCTATGCTACCGTTTTTGGGCGGCAGGTACTTAACATGCGTTGGAAACGACGCGCCGCCCATGCCGGTCAGTCCGTATCCGGCAAGGAGATGGCGTATTTCATCGCCAGTCAGGTTGTTAATGCTTTGCGGATCGGCAGAGATGGCGCAGTCAGTAAAATCATTTTTAATAATAATGCAGTCTGATTTTACGCCGTTAGGAAGCCATCGTTTTTCGATGCCGGTGACGGTTCCGCTGATGCTTGCGTGTACATTGGCGCTGACCATGCCTTGCGCAGCGGCAATTTTTTGCCCGCGCAGCACGCGGTCGCTTTTTTGTACCAGTGCCTTTGCCGGTGCGCCGATGTGCATGGTAAGCGGCAGCACAACTAAATCCGGCGCGGCTATTTTTGTTATTTCTTTATTTTCGGTTAAGCTTTTAAGGGCGGCAATTTTTACGCCGCCGTCAAAGCTGTGCTTTTTAAAAAACATATTCTACCTCAAATTAATACTAACAATCTTACACCTTAAGGTGTTTTACTGTTATTATATTGATTCTAAGTGTAAATATCAATGGTAAAATAATATAAAAATAGAGAAATACGTGTATACATAAAAAACAAAATAAAATTTGCTGCAAAATGCTGCGGCGCTAAAAAAATATTTTTCAAAAACTGTTAAATGCGATATAATATATTCGAAAAGTGTATTATAAGTTGCTTATTTTAAAAGCGATTTTACCGTTTTGTAATGT